>NZ_LUUM01000269.1:0-78418 GCF_001644125.1 Methylosinus sp. R-45379 | reverse complement strand
GAGCCGCGCCAACGGCTGGCCCTTGGCGACGCGCGCGCCGGTCGTCGCCTCGAAGACCTTCTCGATGAAGGCTTCCGAGCGCGTCGCCAAGGGCCAGCCGTTGGCGCGGCTCTATTCGCCGGCCATTGCGGCGGCGGCTGCCGATTATCTCGCCTTCTCCGGCGCGCGCAACAGCGGCGATCCCAGCCTGCTCGAGGGCGTGCGCCGCAAGCTCGAGACGCTGAACGCGCCAGCGGAATTCATCGCCGAGATCGCCAGGAGCCGGCGCGTGCCGGCGAGCGTCTCCTGGCCCGCGCCGCGCGACGGACTCATTCTCGAGCGCAACGCCGTCGAAGGGATGAAGGCCGAGGCCGGCCAGGTGCTGTTCCGCATCGCCGATCTCTCTGTCGTCTGGGCGCTGGTGGATGTCTCCGAGCATGATTATGCGCGGCTGCGCCTCGGCCAGCCGGTCGAGATCAGAGCGCGCGGCCTTCCCGATCGCATCTTCTCCGGCCATGTGACGGCCATTTATCCGCAGATCAATCGCGAGACGCGCACGGCGCGCGTGCGCATAGAGCTGCCAAATCCCGATCTGACCTTGCGGCCCGACATGTATGTGGAGGCGCAGATCGGCTCCGGCGATCACGACGCCGTCATCGCCGCGCCGGAAAGCGCGGTGATCGAGACCGGCAAGCGCGCGCTCGTTCTGCTCGACAAGGGCGATGGCCGTTTCGAGCCGCGCGCGGTGACGCTCGGCCGGCGTGGCGAAGGCTATGTCGAGGTGAGGAGCGGGCTCGCCGAAACCGACCGCGTGGTGACGGCGGCCAATTTTCTCATCGATTCGGAGAGCAATCTGCGCGCGGCGCTGCAGACTCTCGCCGGCGCGGAGACAGCGCGATGATCGGCCGGCTGATCGCCTGGTCGGCGCGCAATCTCATTCTCGTTTTCATCGGAGCCGCCTTCGCCGCGGCGGCGGGACTCTATGCGCTGCGCACTTTGCCGCTCGACGCGCTTCCCGATCTCTCCGACGTGCAGGCGATCGTCTACACGGAATATCCGGGGCAGGCGCCGCAAGTGGTGGAGGATCAGGTCACTTATCCGCTGACCAGCGCCATGCTGACCGTGCCGCGCTCGAAAGTGGTGCGCGGCTTCTCCTTCTTCGGCGTCTCCTTCGTCTATGTGATCTTCGAGGATGGCGTCGATCTCTATTGGGCGCGCTCGCGCGTGCTGGAATATTTGAGCGCCGCCGGCAAGAAGCTGCCGCAAGGCGTGACGCCGACGCTCGGCCCGGACGCCACCGGCGTCGGCTGGGTCTATCAATATGCGCTCATCGCCAAGGAGATGACGCTCGCCGAGCTGCGCTCGCTGCAGGATTGGACGCTGCGCTACGGCCTCTCCAAGGCGGAGGGCGTCGCCGAGATCGCCAGCGTCGGCGGTTTCGTCAAGCAATATAATGTCGTCGTCGATCCCAACCGGCTGCGCGCGCTGGGCGTTTCGCTGAAGCAGCTACGCGAGGCGATCCGCGCCAGCAACACGGATGTCGGCGGACGCACGGTGGAGCTCTCGGAATTCGAGTTCATCGTGCGTGGCCGCGGCTATCTGAAGAGCGCCGCCGACATAGAGCATATCGGCTTGCGCGCGGAGAATGGCACGCCTCTGCTGCTGCGCGATGTCGCGCGCGTCGAGCTGGGGCCAGACGAGCGCCGCGGCGTCGCCGAGCTCGACGGCGAAGGCGAGGTCGCCAGCGGAATCGCGCTGCAACGTTACGGCGTCAATGCGCTGAGCGTCGTCGAGAATGTGAAGGCGGCGCTCGCGCGGCTCATGCCCGGACTGCCGAAAGGCGTCGAGATCACGACCGTCTATGATCGCTCGCCGCTCATTCACGCGGCGATCGAGACATTGCGCAAGGCGCTCGTCGAGGAGAGCCTGATCGTCGCGATCGTCTGCGCCGCCTTTCTGATGCATATGCGCAGCGCAATCGTCGCGGTCGTCATGCTGCCGATCGGCGTGCTCATCGCCTTTGCAGCGATGAAGGCGATCGGCGTCGGCTCCAACATCATGAGTCTCGGCGGCGTCGCCATCGCCATTGGCGCGATGGTCGATGCGGCGATCGTCATGATCGAGAATGCGCATAAGCATTTGGAGCGCGCGCCGCCGCAGAAGCCGCGCCTCGACATATTGATCGAGGCGGCGAGCGAAGTAGGGCCGGCGCTATTCGTCAGCCTGCTCGTCATCACCGTCTCCTTCCTGCCGATCTTCACGCTCGAGGCGCAAGAGGGACGGCTGTTTGCGCCGCTCGCCTATACCAAGACCTTCGCCATGGCGGCGGCGGCGCTGCTCTCGGTGACGCTGGTTCCGGCGCTGATGGTCGTCTTCGTGCGCGGAAAGATCGTGCCGGAAGCGAAGAATCCGATCAATCGCGCGCTGATCTTTCTCTATCGTCCGATCATCGCGCGCGTCCTGAGAGCGAAGACGGCGACGATCCTTCTCGCCATCGTCGCGATCCTCGTGACGATCGTCCCGGCGGGCCGGCTCGGCGGCGAATTCATGCCGACGCTGGATGAGGGCGCCTTGCTCTACATGCCGACGACGCTGCCCGGCCTCTCCGTCACCAAGGCCGCCGAATTGCTGCAGACGCAGGATCGCATCATCAAGAGCTTTCCCGAGGTCGCATCCGTCTATGGCAAGGCGGGCCGCGCGGCGACGGCGACCGATCCGGCGCCGCTCGAAATGTTCGAGACCATCATCGCGCTGAAGCCGAAGGCGCAATGGCGCGCGGGGCTGACGACGAGCAAGCTCATCGCCGAGCTCGACGCGGCGCTGCAATTTCCCGGCGTCTCCAACGCCTGGACCATGCCGATCAAGGCGCGCGTCGACATGCTGGCGACGGGCATACGCACGCCGATCGGCGTGAAAATCTTCGGCCGCGATCTCGCGCAGATGGAAGGCCTCGCGCGTCAGGTGGAGGCGGCGCTGAAGCGCGTGCCCGGCACGGCGAGCGCCTATGCCGAGCGCGTCAATGGCGGCTATTTTCTCGATATCATTCCCGATCATCCGGCGCTCGCGCGCTATAATCTGATGATCGGCGATGTGCAGGAGGTGATCGCCACCGCGCTCGGCGGCGAGACAGTGACGACGACAGTGGAAGGGCGCGAGCGCTATGGCGTCAATATTCGCTATCCGCGCGAGTTCCGCTCCGATCCGCAGACGATCGGCAGGGAAGTGCTCGTGCCGCTGCCGCGCGGCGGCGCCGCGCCGCTGGGAGAGGTGGCCACGATCGAGCTGACGCGCGGGCCGACGTCGATCCGCACCGAGAATGGCCAGCTCGCCGTCTATGTCTTCGTCGATGTGCGTGATCGCGATCTCGCCTCCTATGTCGCCGAGGCGCAGAAGACCGTCGCGCAATCGATCGCTCTGCCCGCCGGCTCCTATCTCACCTGGAGCGGGCAGTTCGAATATATGCAGCGCGCCGAGGCGCGGATGCGGATCGTCGTGCCGCTGACGCTCGCGATCATCTTTCTGCTGCTCTATCTCAACTTCCGCCGCTTGACCGATACATTGATCGTGATGGCGTCGCTGCCTTTCGCGCTGGTCGGCGGCGTATGGGCGATGTGGCTCATGAGCTTCGACATGTCGGTCGCCGCGGCGGTCGGCTTCATCGCGCTCGCCGGCGTCGCCGCCGAGACCGGCGTCGTCATGCTGATCTATCTCGATCAGGCGCTACGTGAGATCGCCGCCGCACGCGCCGCGCAGGACTGCGCGCTCACGCGCGCCGATCTTCATGAGGCGATCATGCTCGGCGCCGTCGAGCGCGTGCGCCCGAAGATGATGACGGTGACGGCCATCATCGCCGGCCTGCTGCCGATCCTCTGGAGCTCCGGCGCCGGCTCGGAGGTCATGCAGCGCATAGCGGCGCCCATGATCGGCGGCATGGTCTCCTCGACGGCGCTGACGCTCATCGTCATTCCGGCGATCTATGCGCTCGTCATGGGCGCTCGTCTGCCACGCGCCGATGTCGCTCATACGCGCGACGCAACGGAGGCGTCCTAAAAGCGTGGGCGCGCCATACCCCGCAAAGCTTTCGCGCCGTCGCCGGAAGCCGAGCTCACGGCTTGTCATCGCGCGCGCCCACTCCGCCATCGCCAATGGCTTTTAGCGAATCGTGATCGCCGGCGAGGATAAGTGAACACCCGAATGGCGACTCTGCGGAAGCGTCGATAAACGGATTCTCGTCATCCGCCTCGTGTCGCGAGCAGTTCGCGACCTAGTCGCGGGGGGGGCTCGAATGACGGCGATCAAAACAATTATCGGCGCGTCAATGACGAGTCTGGCCACGACTGGCGTCGAATCTCGAATCGCGAAGCGATGAAAGTGGAAATCGAAACAAACCTCTCGCTTCCATTGGGCGACGGCTGGGGTCTCCACCCGCCCGCCACGGATCGCCTCGTCATCATCAACGCGACTGCGAAGCTCGTGCTGGACCTGCTGCGGGCAGGCGTGACGCGTGAGGAGATCGCAGGCGCTTTCACAGAGCATTTCGACCTGCCGCTGGATGACGCCGCGAGCGATGTTGCATGCGACGCATCGGCTTCTCCTTCCATCGAAGGCGACGAAATCGACTGCGGCGAATGGCGCTTCGGCGAACAGGCCGTCCACATCGTGTCGAGCGTGCCGGAGCTGACCCGAGATTATTTCGCGCGCTTCGCGCATGAGATCGCGCCGCCGAGCGCAAAGGCCGCGCAGCTGCGATTATCGACCGCCGGCGACGGCTATCGGCTGACGCTGGAGGGCGAGAGCAGATGGATCGGCGACACATTGCCGGAGCTGATCGCGCGACTTAACGAGCTCTTCCTCGGATGGGAGCATCCCGATGTGGAGCTTCTCGCTTATTTTCACGCGGCGGCGGTGAGCCGCAACGCGCGCGCCGTCCTTCTTCCGGGCGCGAGCGGCGCCGGCAATTCGACGCTCGTCGGCTATCTTTGCGGCCACGGATTTTCCTATCTCGGCGACGACCTCGTCGCCCTGTCGGCGCATGACTGGTCTCTACGGCCTTTGCCGACGCTCCTCTCGCTGAAATCCGAATCCTGGAACATATTGGAAGGGCTCTTTCCCGAGCGGTCCGACCGTCCGACCCTATGCCGCCAAGGGCGCGACGTGCGCTATGTGGCGCCGCGCGCGAGAGAGCGCTCTTCCTGCGCGCCGGCGATCATTCTCTTTCCGTCTTACACGCCCGAAGAGCCCGCGACGCTCGCGAAGCTCACGCCTCTGCAGACGATCACGCGATTGCTCGAATCGGCGATGGATATCGAGGCTCCCGTCACCGAAGCGAAGATCGCCGAGATTTGCCGCTTCATCCTGTCCACTCCAGCCTATGAGCTGCGTTACGGCGATCTGGCGCAGGCGTCGAAGATGGTGGAGGATGCTCTCGACGCGAAGGTCTAGGCAACCGCGCCAAATGCTCGCCCGATCGGCGCGACGCGGCTCGGCTGCCGAAGCGCCGGCTGCTCGAAAGGCGAGAGGACTTATCGCGCCCCTCGGCGCGAGCCGATAGCCGCGTCTCGCCGCCTTACGGGACAATGCGCGCGGCCTCACTCCACCGCCAGCCGCTCGGCGAGCTCGGACACATCGTCCCAGGTCAAAAGGTGGCGTCCCTCCACCGTTTCCACGAGAACGCCATCCTGCCCGACGGTCGCCGAGAATTCGACATCGCCGCCGACCGGGCTCAGATAGATGATGTCGGCCCGGCGCCAGTCATAGGCCAGAGCGGTAAAATTGCGCGACAACGTTCGGCCTTCCTCGAGGGTCAGGTCGAAATATACCCGCTCGCTCAGCATCATCCGCAGCATATCGCCGAACAGCCGGTTCGACACGCGCTTGACGAGGGGATAGCTCATGCGTCTCTGCTCGGGTGAGGCTGTGCGGCTGGAGCCAGGACGGTCGCGCTTCCCGGCGCCGCGACAGAGTGGGGAGCCACCGTCGTCGTCTCCGCGGAGAAACGCGGCGATGGCTGCTTTTGGGTGACGAGCAACGCCCATGCCACGAGGGCTCGGGCTCGGCTGCTCGCCTAGACGGCGCGAACCTCCTCCGGCTTCGCGATGAATTCCAGGCGGTCGGCACGATCGAAATCCGCCGCCGCCGCCTCGAGCAGGAAGCGGTTCGGATACCAGAAATTGGCGTAGGGCAGGAACAGATTGCCGAACGACAGGCTGGCCAGAGGCTCGGTCCCGGCGAAGAGAACGACCTCCACTCCGACGCCATTGGTCGGCCCGACCGTATTGTCGCCGAATACTTCGAACTGGACCACGAATTTGGCGGACGTAACGCCGCCCTCCGAGGTTTTGATCCCGATGACGCGGAGATCCTGGAAACGGCGACCGATCGCGCCATCCGTCAGAAGTTGCTGAAATTCATGCGCGCGCCCCTTCTTGACCTGACTGGCGTCGTCCAGCGGGACGCCAAGATCGGCCAATCCTGTGGGCTTGGCGGGCGCCAGCGTCACGACGGTGCGGGTTTCTTGCAGTACGGGCAAGGTCGGCTCCTTGTGGTTTTCGACGTTGGACCCGACAAAACCGGGGTCCACGCCGCGCGCCACGCATTTTGCGCGCCAAACGCCGAGACGCCGCTTTTGGATCAGCGGCCTGCCGCTCACTGCCTCGGAATGGCGCTCGTCGCCCGCAAAAAACGAAAAGGGCGCCGCCCGATCCGTCTGGATCGGACAACGCCCTGTTTTTCTTCCGAAAACGCCTAGCGCGTCAGGCCCAAGCCGCCTCGCCGAGCGTGGACAGAACCGCGCGCATCGCCTCGCGATTGCTCAGCGTGACATAGGCGTAGCCACATTCTTCCATCGCTGCTCTCGTCGCCTCGCGCATTTTCGCCAGGCGGCGACGCGACAGGCTCGGGAACATATGATGCTCGATCTGGCTGTTGAGGCCGCCGGTCAGCCAATCGAGAAAGGGCGAGCTCGGCGTGTTGCGCGTCGCGCGCGCCTGCCGGTCGTAGAATCCCTTCGACTCCTTGGCGTCATAGACTTCCATGCCCGTGTGGTTGAGCACGAAGACGAAGGCGAGGATGAAGCCGCCGACGAGCTGGGCGCCGAGGAACCAGAGCCAGCCGGTCCAGGCCGGCCCCGGCGTCAGCATTCCCGCGAGCGCGAAGCCCGACACCCAATGGGCGACGCAGAGCGACGCTTCCCACCATTGCTTGTTCTTGGCCGCGACCTCTATGCTCTGCCAGCTCCAGTTGAAGCGCGCGACCGAGAGGATCGGGAAGAACAGCGGAACCTGAAAGCGGGGCAGAAAGAAGGACAGCGCGCGCCCCAGCCCGGCGCGCCGCGACTTGGCGTTGTATTCCGCGAGCGACTTGTCCCAGACCAGCCAAGGGGGGGAGTCGATATCGCCGTCGATCGGCGTGAGGCTGCCATCCTCCTCGACGCGGCAAGCGTTCGGGAAAGCGTGGTGAAGCTCGTGCTTCTCGACCCACCAGGTGGAGCCGAATCCCTGGGCGAGCGCGATCAGCCGCAGCTTCAGACGCGCCTTCGTCTCGCCGCGGGGACCCCACTGGCTATGCGCGACGTCATGACCGAGATAGGCCGTCCGCGGATAATGCAGGCCGAGAACGAGCAGTCCGACCGCCGCAGCGACGCCGCCCTGTGCGAGCAGCGTGAAAGCGAGGGCGGGGGCCGCCACAAGCTCCAGGCAGCGAAGCGCCTGTTCCCAAAAGGGCACGCTGTAATAGCCCTGCTCATGCGCCCAGCTCCTCAACGCAGCGATACGCTGGGCCAGGCCTTTTGCGTCCGGGGCGCCGTCTGGAGCATCGAGGGTGGCCGAACTTGCATGTTGTTGGTTCAATGGAATACCCGGGTAGCACGCTCGGCTACTGTCTGAGGCCGCAGCCTCTGCCTATCGGGCGAAGACGGGGCTTTTGTCAAATTTCTTTCACGGAAGAAGGGGTCGATCGGCATCGATCCGGCTCGAAAATCGGGGCCGCTAGGCCGGTTGGCCCAAGAAAAGCCGCTGTGTCGAGAATTTTTGTCGCGGGGACGCCGGCATTGTGCAGCTTTCGCCTGTCCCATGGCGACGAGAGCAGCCAAGTCCCTGCTTCTGGACTCGCTCGCCGGCAGCGTTGGACGTCCGTGACAATTCCGCGGCTTGTTCTCATGCGTCAGTCCTGGGCGTCCGCCTCGAGCCTCGCCCGCCGAGGCGCGGCGACTTGGATTTTCTCGGACGCCCGATCTATAGTCGCGCTCACGGAAAAGGTCCGCATCCGTCGCCCGCGACTTTCCCGTTTTTACAAAATTTCCAATGCTGACATTCGCGGATATCCGGCAGAGACCGGAGCGATGACGATTGCGCCCAAATGGGCGGGACCGGACTTCCACGAAGTCAGGCCATTGCCTGACGCGATCGTCGAGCGCACGCTCCGACGGCGCTGCGGAGACGCCGGCGCCAACATCGATCCGCGTCCAATCTCCGGCCAACGATGAGAAACCCGGTGTGAATGGGGGACCCCTCGAAATTGAAATGATCGAACGGAATCGTTCGATCCAACCGCATTCGCACCCTGGAATTTAGAGCGCCTCCTCCGCGATCGCCCAGAGCTCGAGCTCGAGCTCCGGCCAGTCGCCGGAAAAATGCAGCCCGATCGAGGCGGCGACGGAGAACTCCCGCCACAGCGGCGAATGACGATCGAGATAGAAATAGACATGATGCGAGATCGTGCGAATTTGGCCGGGCGGCGTCGGCATATGCACGAGCGGGATTCCCGGCAGATTGGCGTAGACGATATCGTTCATGCGATTATTCGGCCCGACCTTCAGCAGCTGCGGCAAGAGCTGCTGAATCTCCGACGGCGGCCGATCGCTCGCCACTTCCAGCACCAGCGTCGCATTGCCGAGCAGCGCACGGTCGCGGATGGGCGAGATATAGACATTGGGCGCCCGCTGAACCAGCTCCATCCGACGCGCGCGCCGGCTCGTCCGGGCGCTGAGAAACTCTTGCAGATCACGCAGGATCGGCTCGAAGACATTCTCCAGATCGTCGTGATCATAAGCCGGATAAATGCGGCTGCGACGCTGCTGCGAGCCGAATGTCGCGAGCTCGCCGGCGAGCGAGGCGAGCGATGTGTAGAGCCGCTCCGGATGCGTATAGCCCGACTGGCGCAGATGGCGCAGCAAGGGCGCGGCGCGATTGAGCGTCTGCAGCAGCAGATAGTCCGCGCTCTGCATTCCGCCGCCAGAGGACGGATCGGCGGCATAGCGCGCCAGCTCCTCGAGCTTGTTATCGACCCAGCCGATCACACGGTCGATCCATCCGGTCACGACGCTATGCGCCGCGCAGACGAGCAGCGGCGGCGCGAAATTCGGATCGAAGATGATGACCTTGTCGCGTATCTCCAAAATGCGCGCGATGGCGAGGCAATCATATCCCGGCTTCGGCCGACGGCCGATCTCGAGCTCGAGACGCAGATGCGCGACGTCGATCTCCTCTTCGTCGCGCATCTCCGCGACCGAGTCGATGATCGTCTCCACGCCTTCGGTGAAACGGCTCGCCACATCTTTCGCGCGATAATCGACCTCGCGCGAATTGGGCGAGGCGTTGGGCAATGTCAGCCAGACGGTGAGGCCCGCCGCCTTCGCCGGCGCCTCGATGGAGGCCGGCGCCGGACCTTCGCCCGGAATATCGAAAGGCGTGCCGTCCGGCATTACGCCCGCCGCCTTGCGCAGCGCGATCTTGCTCTGCTGCGCGAGATCGGAATCGATCTCGAGCTGCGCGAACCCCCAGGGGTAGGGACTGGCATGCCGGGTGCGGCTCTCGATGATGCGCTCGAGATAGCGATCATTTTGCTGGAGATGGTGCGGCCGCAAGAACAAACCTTCCCGCCACACGACTTTGCTGCGCCACGACATTGTTCTCGTCCCCTCGGATGCGCGGGTCGCTCCATCTCGTCGCATTGTGAGATATCGCATGTGAGCACGCCGGAAAGACCCGCTGTTCTTTCTCGACGACCGTTCTACCCGCGCAGAAGCGCACCCTCGGTGAGAAAACCCACAGCGCTGTGAACGGCGCAAAGAACTTTCGTTCCTTCCGTCGCGCGCATTCCCATCACGCGATCTGCGCGAGGCGCAGAGCCTCGTCCAGCCAAAGACGAAAAGCGTCCTCCCGCGCCGACGGCGTGAGCCGGCCGGCCGCGAGCATCAAGGCGCCGCGCACGCAGCCGGGCGCCAGTCCCGGATCGACGACGAATGCGACCGCTTCCGCCTGGCCGCTCGAGCGCAGCCAGACGCTCGGACCGCAATAGGCGGCCGCGTAAGCGACGCTCGTCGCAGGCGTCGGCCGCGCGGCGCAGCGCGCGACCTCGAACGCCTGCGCGCGCAACCGCTCCTCCGGCTGGCGAACCCAGGCCTCCGCCGCATCGAGCGCGTGACGATCGAGATCGGCCGCCGTCGGCTGCAAGGCGCGCAAATTCTGACAGGCCCACCAGACCGCTCTACGACGCTCGAGCCAATAGGCGCAAAAGCCGACGGCTTCCGCAATTCGTCGAGAGGCTCGCAGCTTCGCCACGAATTCGAGCGGCGTCTCCCTCGTCGGCGCGACACCGATCTCACGCGCCGCGGCAGGGAAAGCCGCGAACAGATCATCTGCGGTCGAAAATCTCTCGCGGATCATCACGCGCCTCCATCAAGGAACCGGAGCCACGACGCCGACCGCCTTCAAAGGCCCAGGGACCATCATGGGACCGACGGCGTTGATCACGCCCGGCCCGACGGTGAAGGTCGCGCCGCCGGCTTGAAGCACGATCGACACGCCCGCGACGAGCGTGATTGTCGCCCCCGCCATGATCGTCACCTCGCCGCCCGCCTGGATCGTGATCGCGCCCCCCGCCTGCGTCGTCTGCTCGCCGCCGACCGTCACATTCTGATTGGCGCCCACTGTCGTTTTGTCGCTCATGGCGATCGTCGCCTCGCGGCTCATGCCGACTGTGAGCTTGTCCTCGCTCGCGATCGTGACCTTGCGGTCGCCGCTCATGACATTGAGCTCGTCATCGCCCATCTTGATCGTCGTCTTGCGTGACGATTGTCCGACCGGCGTCTCGAAACGCTCGCCGATCTCGCGTGTCTCAGCATGCTCGATCGTCGATTCGAGATCGCGTTCGGCATGAAGCCGTATCTTCTCCTGCAACTTCGCGTCTTCGAACATCAGCTCATTGTAACCATTCCCGCCGGTCGAACTGTTCGACTTCACGCCCGACTGCGTCTTATTCGCGGGCAGGCAGTATGGGAGCCCATTATCCTTGTTGTAGACGGATCCGACGATCAATGGCCGATCAGGATCGCCCTCGAGAAATTCGACGACAACCTCCATTCCGACGCGCGGTATAAACTGCCCGCCCCACTTTGCGCCCGCCCACATTTGCGCGACCCGCACCCAGCAGGAACGCAGATCGTCGCGATCCCAATAGAAGCGCACCATCACGCGGCCGTAGCCGTCGTCATCGACGTCGATCTCCTCGCTATCCTTGCCCTTGCGCGCCACCACCTTGGCGGTTTGCGGACCATGAATCATCGGCTTCGGCGTCGCCAAGGGCGCACGAAAAGGCCGATCGCTCGGATGCAGCTCGTAGGCGCCCTGATAAGGCCGCGCGTCCGCGCCCGCGCCCGACCGATAGGCTTCCATCGCAAAACGATGCGTGCAGCGCGCGATCAAATATTGCTTGTTTTCTTCATCGGTCGGATGGCGTGTCACGCTCACGAGGCCGCCGGGGAAAAAGTCCGCCGCGTCGCCATCCACGAAGCGACGATAATCACCCGCCTGCGCGGCCTCCAACCTTATTCGCGCATAATGCTTGCCGATATCGCGCTGCTCATATTTGCCAGGATAGTCGTAATATTCGAGCGCCGACTTGTCATAACGCTCTGTGGCGCTCGCCTCACCGGACATGTCGGCGTTGGGCGCGGTAAAATTGTAATCACGCAGCGTTACCTTGCCGGTCTGCAGCTTGCGATTGGAGGACCATCCAAAGAGACGTCGCGCCTGCGCATGAATGGAGCCGAACTCCTTTCCCGCATATTCGATCGTCGGCGTGTTCGGCAGCGCGCCATGAGAAGACGCCGAATCGGCGAGCACGAGCCTTGCGCCGTCCTCACTATGCTCGAAGAAATAATAGACGCCATGCTGCTCCATGAGCCGCGACACGAAAGCAAAATCGCTCTCCCTATATTGCACGCAATAATCGAGACACGGAAAGTCGCCCGACAGCGCCTTGCGAAAATCGATCTCACGCTTGCGTAGCACCTCCTCGATGATCTCGATCGCGGTCTTTCGATGCCAGATCGCGCAATTGCTCGTACGTGTTAGCAGCCAGAGCGACGGCCGCAACACGAAGCGATAGGCGAACAGATCGCCGCGCCGCCCGATCGCCTCGGCCTCCACCGCAATTCCGCTGAAATGGCGCGTTTCGCCATGGCTTCCACGCAAGCCGACGCTGCACGAACGTCCGAGCGCCTGGTCGAAATCGATCGTCGCCTCGCGAGAAAGCGCCAGCACGCGAAACTCGAAAAGCTCGCTCAACCCCTCCGTCCCTTCGAAGCTCTCGACGACCAAACGCTCGTCCGCGAAAGGCGATTTGAACGCGGCGAGCCGCTTCTGCTGATCGAGACGACTGTCCATTGCGGTTCACTCCCTGCCGCCAGCGTCACCGCCAGCGTGCTTCCTCGACGCAAGCTACTCGCCTCTACGGATCGCGGGCTGTGGCATAGGCCACATCGCGCATGCCGTCGGCGCACGAAAAGGAGGCGGGAGCCAACGCAAACCATAGAGTGAGGCAAATCATGACCAAAATCGACTTCACTACGGCGATCGCGCCACTGTCCGATCGCGACCCCTGTGGTCCCGACCTCGATCTGCAAGGAGACGACGACTACTTGAATTTCGTCGCCGTTGCCGAGGGATTGCTGCCGACCGAATATTTTCGCGACGGCGAAGCTTTCGACGCCTCGCAACCGGCAATGCTCGCACATTTCGATCAGATCGGCGCTCTCATGCGACGAACGCGCGACATACGCCTGTTCTGTCTCGTCGCGCGCTTCGCCATTCTGCGTCGCGACTATGAGCAATTCGTCGGCGCCGTCCACGCCATCGCCGAATTGCTCACCGCCAATTGGGAAGAGGCCCATCCCGGCGCCGAAAACGGCTCCTTCGCGCTTCGCGCCGCAGCCCTCGGGCCGCTGAACGAGTCGACCGTCATCTTCCCGCTCCAATACATGCCGCTCTGCGAGGATCGCCGCTTCGGCGTTATCCATTATCGCGCCCAAATGTGCGCGGTCGGCGAAGCCAAGCCCAGGGAAGGCGAGCCCATTCTCTCCTCACTGTCCATTTCGCAGGCTTTTCGGGATTGCGAAAGAGAGCGACTCGTTACGAAGCGGGTCCTCATCGACCGACTGGCCGAGGCGCTCGAGACCATCCACAGCTGCTTCGGCCGAATGTGCGGTTTCGACAAAACGCCGCGCCTCGACAAAATCCGCGCGACCGTGGCCGGAATGCGCGCCTTGCTCACCGAAGCCGCCGGCGACGAGCCGAAAGGTGACGCTGCCGCGAACGGGAAGCCCGAACCTCGACATTACGCCGACAGTCGCATCGACGCCCCCGCCCATGCGCGCCGCGCTCTCGACGCTACGATGGACTATTTCCGACGACACGAGCCTTCCAGTCCGGTGCTGCCACTGGTGGCCAAGGCGCGCGACATTCAAGGCAAGTCGCTCGCCGAAGTGCTCGAGTCTCTCGTGCCACGGCATGCCTCCGACGCCGAATATGAAATCGGCGACCAAAAGTTCTTCGCCCTGCCGCTCGATCTTTTGACCCAGGTCACGCCGCCGGCAGAAGGCTATTGCGAAGACTCGGGCGCCGAGATCGAAACAGAGCCGCACGCCCCGACGCACGAAGACGCCGAAGAGCAAAGCGATCCTCATTATGACGAATGGAATGAAGCGCCGACCGACGAACCCTATGTCGACCATCTTCCACTCGCGGCTGCGTTTCCTATCCCGCCCGAACCGATATTTCGCGTCGCGACGCGCGCCGAAGCGATGCAGCTGCTCGACGAGACATCGCGCTATTTCCAGATCGCGGAACCGTCGAGCCCGATCCCCTGGCTGATCGCCAGCGCAAAAAAGCTCGCCGAAAAAGACTTCCTGAGCCTTCTCGGCGAGCTCCTGAAAGAGCGCGCGCTGAGCGATCGCAACGCCGAATGACGCTCGAGCCGATCACGCGAAACGCCGGCGCTCGCCTTGTGACTTTAGTCACCGCCACAATCGATCACTTCGAGCAATTTGCGCTCCAGGACAAATCGCCGACCCGCACGACAGTCAACGACGCGGCCACGACGACGGAAACACGACGTCCTGAAAGCCCCGGAGATATCCCCGGGCCGATGCTCGCACCCACGACCATCGCACCGAAGCGAGGACAGACAAATGACCCGACAAAGCAATAGCGGACAGAAGTTCATCAGCCGCAACCGCCCGCCGCGCGTCCAGATCACCTACGCCAATCCGACCAATTCCGAAGAGAAAATCGAGCTCCCCTTCGTGATGGGCGTGATGGCCGATCTCTCCGGCAATGCGCCGAGCACGCCGAAAGAGGAGATGACGCAGCGCAAATTCCTCGAATTCGACATGGACAATTTCGACCAGCGCATGGGCGCTGTCGCGCCCGGCCTGGCTTTGCGCGTGGAGAATAAGCTCGCCGAAGAGCCGGGCGAGAAGCTCGCCGTCAATCTTCGCTTCGAGACAATGGCCGATTTCAATCCGGCGTCGATCGCCGCGCAGACGCCGGCGCTGGAGAAGCTGCTCGAGGCGCGCACGCAGTTGGCCAATCTGCTTCGCTACATGGACGGAAAGGCCGCCGCCGAGGAGCAGCTGCGCAAGCTCCTCAAAGATCACAAGCTGATGGCCGATCTGCGCGACAGCCGCGCCTGAACCATTCCGCCAACCAGCTTTCCGCAACCCGCCTTCGACACGAAACGAGGATCATATGTCCCAGGAACAGGAAATTCTTCACCCCTCCGAACCCTCCCAAATCGTCATCGCCGACGAATTTTCCGAGGTGCTCAAGCAGAGCTTCAAGCCGCGCACCGAGCGCGCCGAGACCGAAGTGCAGAACGCCGTCTCGACGCTGATCAAGGAAGCGCTCGCCGACACGGCCGTCATCAAGGACGATGTCGTCGAGACGATCGAGGCGATCATCGCCGCGATCGACGAGAAGCTCACTTCGCAAATCAATGTGATCTTGCATGACGCCGATTTTCAGAAGCTCGAATCGGCCTGGCGGGGCCTGCATCACCTCGTCTATAATTCCGAAACCGACGCAACGCTCAAAATTCGCGTGATCAATGCGTCGAAAGAAGAGCTCTATCGCCATCTCCGCCAATATCCGGCCGCGGCATGGGACCAGAGCCCGCTCTTCAAGAAAGTCTATGAGGAGGAATATGGGCAGCTGGGCGGCCGACCCTACGGCTGCCTCATCGGCGACTATTATTTCTCGCAGCGCGCGACCGATGTGCAGCTGCTCCGTGATCTCTCGAAGATCGCTGCTTCCGCGCATGCGCCTTTCATCGCCGCCGCCGATCCGACGCTGATGGGCATGGACAGCTGGACCGAGCTGTCCAACCCCCGCGATCTCTCCAAGGTCTTCGACACGCCGGAATATGCGGCATGGAAGGGCTTGCGCGATTCGGACGACGCAAAATACATCGGCCTCTGCCTGCCGCGCGTGCTCGCGCGACAGCCCTATGGCGCGAAGTCCGAGCCTGTGCCGCAATTCGCTTTCGAGGAGGATACGGACGGACATGCGGGTGAAAACTACGCTTGGATGAACGCCGCCTATGCGATGGCGTCGAACATCAATCGCGCCTTCAAGGAATATGGCTGGTGCACGCGCATTCGCGGCGTCGAATCGGGTGGCGAAGTCGAAAATCTCCCCACCCATACATTCCCCACCGACGACGGCGGCGTCGATCTGAAATGCCCGACCGAAATCGCGATCAGCGATCGCCGTGAGGCGGAGCTCGCGAAGTCCGGCCTCATTCCGTTGATCCACCGCAAGAACACCGATCGCGCAGCCTTCATCGGCGCGCAGTCTCTGTTCAAGCCGAAGGCCTATCAGAATGACCCGGAAGCCACCGCGTCCAGCAACCTCGCCTCTCGCCTTCCCTATATGTTCGCGGTCAGCCGCTTCGCTCATTATCTGAAGTGCATGGTGCGCGACAAGATCGGCTCCTATCGCGAGAAGGAGCAGCTCGAGCGCTGGCTGCACAATTGGATCCAGGACTATGTGGACGGCGATCCGACCAATTCGACCGAAGATGTGAAGGCGCGCCGTCCTCTCGCCGGCGCATCGATCTCCATTGTGCCGAATGAGGAAAACCCCGGCTATTACTCCGCCACATTCGAGCTGCGACCGCATTATCAGCTCGAAGGAATGGACATCGGCCTGCGTCTCGTTTCCCGCCTGCCGACGGGCAAGTGAGACACGAGTACGCATTGTGGCTTCCGCCACATCCGTCGAAGCGCTTCTTCTTCATTGTAGAACCATCGTCGAAATCGACGAGATCCAAAAACGCAATACTGAAAGGAACTCGATATGTCTTCTAATGCTTTTCTCCACATCGCCGGGATCAAGGGCGAGTCGAAAGCCGAATACGCCGAGCTGAGCCCGAAGGCGGAGTGGATCGATATCCTCGATGTCAACTTCAACATTCACAATCATTCGAGCTCCAGCTATGGCGGCGGCTCTGGCGTCGGCAAGGCCGACTTCGGCGCCATCTCCTTCGTGAAGCGCTACGACAAATCCTCGCCGGGCCTCATGCATTTCTGCGCGGTCGGCAAGCACATTCCGAAGGTGCAGGTGAAGCTCTTCAAATCCTCCGGCGACAAGGAACCGCTAGAATATATCACGATCGTGATGGAGCAGTGCTTCATCACCAGCGTCGTTCCCTCCGGCCTCACCACCGGCGAAGGAATGGAGGCGCTCGGCCTCTCCTTCGCGAAGTTCGACCTCTCGTATAACGAGCAGGACGGAGATGGAAAGAAGGTCAAGGGCGGCCAGTTCGCCTGGGACCTCAAGGCGCTGCAGGGCAAGGCGAGCTGACCGAGGACGCTGCGACGAGCCGCTGCGCGACAATCGCCGCGCAGCGGCGACGACGAAATGCGAGAATCGCCGAGGAGCATTTCTATGGGTTCGACCAATTACACATTGCAGATCGACAGCGTGCGTGGCGAAGCGCGGCGCGGTGGAAAGGACGATCTCATCGAGATTCTCGGATTCGAATATGGGACCACCGCCAATCATTTCCAAGGCGAGCCGGGACATAAGCGCCGCAGCTATTCGAATGTGCGCTTCCGCAAGATCGTCGATCGATCGAGCGTCACCATACAGCAGATGCTCGCGCAGAATACAAAGTTACGGAAGGCGACTCTCAGCCTGACAAAGGGCGGCGGCGAGCCGCTCGTCTATTACACGCTCGTTCTCAAGGACGCGTATTTTGTGTCCTACAAGATTTGCGGCGAGGACGCCGCCGACGAATTCGCCGCTCTGCCGAAGGAGGAATTCGAGATCAGCTACCGCCGTCTCGAGGTCGAATATGAGGCGCAAGACGACAAGGGACTGAAAGACGGCGCCGTTTCCTTCGCCGACGATATTGCGACCAATGATTGAGGGAGGCGGAAATGGCGGAATCGCTGCGAAACAGAGTCGAGTCTTCATTGCTGCACTGCTTTCGTGCAGCGCATAAGGCGAAGGATACGCGAACGAAGCTTACTGCCGGCGCGTCGCAGCGTTCGGCGACGATTTCGCGCGAAGGCCGGCGCGTTGCAATTGCGGAATCGGCCCTCAAAGAGGAAGTTGCCCAGCATGTCGAAACGCTGCTCAATTGCGTCGCTGTCGATTCGACGATCGATCTCGAGCGGTTTCCACGGGCTCGACGCTCGGTCTTGAATTACGGCTTCCCGAGCATTGCGCGTCTCACCATAGACGAATTGGAGCGCTCGGGCCTCGAATCCGAGATCGAGCGGACGTTGCGCAGCTATGAGCCGAGGCTGATCGCCTCGACGCTGCAGGTGAAACGAGACCGACGCATCGACCCGGCCGAGCTCACCATTCGTTACATCGTCCATGCCGAGCTGGCGAGCACGCCGCTTCCCCTTCCTATGGAATTCATAGCCGATGTCGAAGTCACGACCGGCAAGATCCAAATTCAGCAGAGGTGACGCCATGAACCGCGAATTCCTCGATCTCTATGATCGTGAGCTCGATCTCCTGTACGAACATGGACGAGAGTTCGCCGAAGAATATCCTGGCGTCGCATCGCGTCTCGGCGGCTTGGCGCGCGATTCTATGGACCCCTCGATCTCGGGCCTGTTCGAAGGGTCGGCGTTTCTCGCCGCGCGCGTTCAGCTGAAATTGAAGCACGAGTTTCCCGAGTTCATCAACAATCTCCTGGAACAGCTCGTCCCGAATTTTTTGGCGCCGACCCCCTCCATTTTCCTGGCTCAGATTCGTCCGCCTTTCGGCGACCCCGCTCTGAAAGAAGGACGCGTGATCGCGCGCGGCGCGAGTGTGGACGCTGGCTATGTCGAACGTGAGCGAGAAGTCTCTTGCCGATATAAGCTCACAGCGCCTGTCGAACTCTGGCCATTTGAAATCGCCGCCGCGGAATATTGCCAGACAGCGGCGCCACTGGCGGCGCTCGGGGTGAAGCCGGGACCCGAAACGGTCGCCGGAATGAAGCTGACCCTGAGCATGCGCTCGGCAGTGGAACCCCGCGAGAGCAACGGAGCCGCGCAAGATATTTTTTCGTCCTGTCCCGTGGAACATCTGCCGATTCATTTATGTGGCGCGGAGGCCGAATCGGTCGGCCTCTATGAGCAGCTGTTCGCGCATTGCACCGGCGTGTGGCTGCGCTGCGTCGATGAGACGGGAGAACCAATCGTGATCTCGCTCGGGCGTGAGGCGATCGGCGAGATAGGCTTTGGCGACGACGAGGAGTTGATCCCGTCGGACGATCGAATTTTTCGCGGCTTCGAGCTGCTGCGCGAGTATTTCACCTTTCCACAGAAGTTCCTGGGCTTCGATCTCCGCGGTCTGCGGCGCGCGCTGGCGCGAATGCCAGCGAGCTCGATCAGCGTGATCTTCGGCTTCGATGAGATCAATTCGCAGCTCCCCGCGGCGGTTCGTCCGCAAATGTTTTCGCTTTTCAGCGCGCCTGCGGTCAATCTGTTCGAGATGACGACCGATCGCATCCGTATTCGCAAGAATCAGCACGAGCATCAGATCCTCCCGGATCGAAGCAAGCCTCTCGATTTCGAGCCCTATCGCGTCCTCGATGTCGTCGCCTATATGTCGGGCGGCGGAGAAAAGCGTCCCGTGCGTCCGCTCTACACAGCGGCGGCCGACGATGCGTCGTCGTCCGATCTGAGCTACACGATTCGAAGATGTCCACGTCGCCACTCGGAGGACGAAAGGCGGCGAGGCGTCGCATTCAATTACACGGGCTCCGACGTTTTCATCTCGATCAGCGAGCCGGCGTCGTTGACCACGGAAAGCGAGATCGCCGAGCTCGGCGTTCGAGCGTTGTGTTCCAATCGGCATCTTCCCGAACATCTGCCGGTCGGGACCGGCAAGGCCGATTTTCGGCTGACGGACGATATGTCTCTCGACGTCGTCTGCGCCGCAGGGCCCACGGCGCCGCGCGATGCGGTCGTTTCCCAGATCAAGAGCCGCACAGAATCGGCGCATTCCGGCGTCGTCGCCTGGCGTCTTTTGAATATGCTCAGCCTCAACTATCTCGGCCTCAGCGAGCATGGTGGCGGCAAGAATGCGCTGGCGCTTCGAGAGATGCTGGCGACATTCGCCGACGCCGTGGACAGCTCGATCGAGAAGCGGCTGCGCGGAATCAAATCGGTGGAGAGTCGCCAGATCGTACGCCGCTTGCGTCGCGCGAGAGGCGTCGGGACGGCGCTCGGCGTCGAGATCACGCTCACAGTCGACGACAAGGCGTTCGAAGGATCAGGCGCTTTTCTGCTCGGCGCGGTGCTGGATCGGTTTTTCCCAGCCTATGCGGGGATGAACAGCTTCACGCAGCTGGTGATGCGCACCAGCGAGCGCGGCGTGATCATGCGTTGGCCGGCGCGAATTGGCTCGCGGAGGCTGATGTGACCTATCTCGAACATTTGGCGGACGAACCCTGGCGCGTCGATTTCTTCGACATGATGCGTCGGCTCGAGCGTTCGCTCGGACATGCATCCGACGAAGCAAAGGCCAAGCCCCGGATCGGCGATAGCGCGTCTCGCAAGGACGAGACGATCGAGATCGACGGCAAGGCTGTCGCGCTGTCCTTCGGGCAGGATCCTTGGATGAGCTTTCCGGGCTCCAATGTCGCGCGCGTCGAATGGCGTGATCGAGCGCATGGGGCGGACGGCGAGCCGAGCTCGCCGGAAGAAAGCGAGCGGCTGCACGTCGTGCTCAAATTCCTCGGAATGCTCGGCCCGCAGGGCGCTTTGCCTCTATCCCTCACCGAGGAGGCGCATGGCTGGTCTCTGCAGCAGGACCCGTCTTTCGCTCACTTTTTGGATATTTTCAACAATCGCTTCCTGCAGCTCTTCTACCGAGCCTGGGCGGATTCGCGCGCCATTGTGCAGCATGATCGCCCAGACTGCGATCGCTTCCAGGATTATGTGACCTCGACCATCGGCGTCGGAACGCCGCCCTATCGCGGGCTCACCACGATTCCAAAAGGCATTTCCGCCTATGCCGGTCTTTTGGGTTCGCGCACGAAATCTGGCGAGCGCCTGGCGGGCGCTATTCGCGGACTGTTCGCAGTGGAAGTCGAGATCGAGCAGCTCGGCGGCGGCTGGCTCAGGATCGAGGAAGGCGAGCGCAGCAGGCTCGGACGCAGGAACTGCGCCTTGGGCGGCGATCTGATGGTCGGCGCGGCATCCTTCGGTTTCGATCACAAATTCCGCATTCGGATTTTCGTCGAGGATTTGAAGCGCTATCGCGACTTCCTGCCGACAGGTGAGGATTGCCACAGACTGAGCGACCTCCTTTTCTTTTATATCGGCGAGGAAATGGAATGGGACGTCGAAATCTCTCTTCCAGCGACACAGACGACTCCGATTTCGCTCGGGCGAACGGGAGAGCTCGGCTGGACCAGCTGGATGGCGCCGAACCGCGCGAGCGGCGAGCGACGCTGCGACGCCCGCTTCGATCCGGCGAAACATGCGCGCGCCGCTAAGCAGCGGATGCAATGAATTTGAGGAGGACGGAGAAATGACAGAGATCAGCCTGGAAACCGTGACCGGCAAGCTCAATCGCGTCGGCTATGACGCTTTCATGCGCGCCTTGCGGCAGGCGAAGCAGGCCGGGCATCGCAATGTGGAGCTCGCACATTGGCTGATGCATCTTCTGCAGAGCGAGGGGAGCGATCTCGATCTCACGGTCGATCGCTTCGCGCTCGACAGGGCCAGGCTGTCGCGCGATCTGGAACAGCTCATCGGCTCGTTTCGCGTCAATGAGACACAAATGCCCGGCGTCGCCAACAATGTGGTGGACGCGCTGGATCGCGGCTGGCATTTCGCCACTCTGCTCTTTGGCGAGACTCAAATTCGGAGCGGCCATCTGCTGACGGCGCTGCTGAAGACGCCGGAGCTTCGTCGGGCTCTACGATCGATGTCGAGCGAGTTCGACAAGATCGCAGACGAGGCGCTGACGCAGGAGGCCAATCGGATTTGGGCCGGATCACAAGAAGAGAATCTGAGGCCGCTGGACGGCGCCGGGCCTGTCGCCAAAGGCGCGCGCGAGGCGAAGAGCGCACATACGGCGCTCGATCGCTTCGCTCAGGATCTCACGGAAAGGGCGCGCAGCGGCGAGCTCGATCCTGTGCTGGGGCGCGACGATGAAATTCGTCAGGTCATCGATGTGCTCATGCGACGCAGGCAGAATAATCCGATTCTGATCGGCGAGGCGGGCGTCGGCAAGACGGCGATCGCGGAAGGATTTGCACAGCGCATCGTCGCCGGCGCCGTGCCTCCGGCCTTGCGGGACATTCGTCTTCTGTCGCTGGACATCGGCCTTTTGCAGGCCGGCGCCTCGATGAAAGGCGAGTTCGAGCAGCGGCTTCGGTCGGTCATCGACGAGGCGCAGTCTTCGCCGACGCCAGTGATCCTGTTCATCGACGAAGCGCATACGCTGATCGGCGCCGGCGGACAAAACGGCGTCGGCGACGCCGCCGATCTGCTGAAGCCGGCGCTCGCGCGCGGCGCCTTGCGCATGCTGGCGGCGACGACCTTCGCGGAATATCGACGCCATATCGAAAAAGATCCCGCGCTGTCACGGCGGTTTCAGCCGGTCGATGTGGACGAGCCTTCCTTCGAGCGCTGTGTCGAGATGCTGCGCGCCATGGTGAAGCCGATGGAGCGGCATCACAATGTGCGCGTCTCCGAGATGGCGATCAGAACGGCGACGAAGCTGTCGCAGCGCTACATTCCCGCGCGCAAGCTTCCAGACAAGGCGGTCAGCCTACTCGACACGGCCTGCGCGCGCGCGGCGATCTCGCAGAATGCGACGCCTGCGCCCATAGAAGATGCGCGCGCCATGATCGCGGCCTTGGAGAGCGAGCGTGCGGCCATCATGAGCAATAGCGACCTCGAGGCGCTGGACGAGCGCCGCCTGCATGAAGTGGATGTGGAGATTTCGTCCGCGCAGGAAAAGCTCGCCGAGCTCGAATCGCGTTGGACGCGGGAACGCGGCCTCATCGACGATATACATCGATTGCGGGAGGAGGCGGCCTCTGCCGAGCCCGCGCACCGACAGGCTGTCCGCGAGCGGCTCGACGCCAAATCCGAGGCGCTGGAGGCGCTGAGCCCGGAGCAGCGCATGATCTACGCGCATGTCGATGAGCAATGTGTCGCCTCGGTGGTTTCGGATTGGACCGGCATTCCGGTCGGACGAATGGTGACGGATGAGATCGAGACGGTCCTTCATTTGACCGAGATTTTGAACGAGCGCGTCGTCGGCCAGACGCACGGGCTGCGGTCGATCGCAAAGCGCATCGAGACGAGCCGGGCGCGATTGGACAATCCCGACAAGCCGATCGGCGTCTTCATGCTGGTCGGCCCCTCGGGCGTCGGCAAGACGGAAACAGCGCTCGCGCTCGCGGAAGCGCTCTACGGCGGCGAGCAGAATGTCATCACGATCAATATGTCGGAATTTCAGGAGCCGCACAGCGTGGCGACGCTCAAAGGGGCGCCTCCCGGCTATGTCGGCTTCGGCGAGGGCGGCCGCCTCACCGAAGCGGTTCGCCGCAAGCCTTACAGCGTCATTCTGCTCGACGAGATCGAAAAGGCGCATCCCGACGTGCACGAGATTTTCTTTCAAGTCTTCGACAAGGGCCAGATGGAGGATGGCGCAGGCAGGCGCATCGATTTTCGGAACACTCTGATCATTTTGACATCCAATGTCGGAACCGATCTGCTGATGCGGCTCGGCGCCGACCCCACCGTCGCGAATGATGCAGAAGCGCTCGCGCAGGCGCTGCTGCCGGAACTGCTGCGCGTATTTCCGCCGGCGCTTCTCGGCCGCATCGTGACCGTGCCTTACTTCCCGCTCTCGCGGCAAATGCTCGCCGGCATCACGCGGCTGCAATTGGATCGCATCGGCAAGCGGGTGACGGATGGATATCGCGCGACGTTCAGCTATGACGATACGGTGGTGGACCACATCGTCGAGCAATGCCGCGATCCCGACTCGGGCGGCCGGATGATCGATAATATCGTCACCAACACGCTATTGCCGGCTCTATCCCGCGAGTTCTTGAAAAAGGCGCTGGCCAAGCAGGAATTGGCGCGGGTCGCCGTGGGAGTCCAAAATGGCGCGTTCGAATATTCATGCGCATGAGCCGGCCGGCGGCCCGTCTCGTCGCTGATCGAGATAGCGAAGCGCTGACGGAGCGCGCCCGTCAACCCGGCGCGAGCGCGCGAATGACGCGCTCGGCGAGCCCTTCGATCGTGTCGCGCTCGAACAGGCTCGTCGCATAGATGAGGCTGCCCTTGATCTCGCCATCGTCCAAGGAGATGGAGAGAGTGAGCGGGCGGCGCACCGCGACACGGTCGGCGGAAGCGCGCGACAGCGTCAGTCCTGAGAATTGCACATTCTGCGGCGGCGCGTCCTCGATCACCAGCGCCACGTCGCCGAGCCGCTCGGCCTCCGGGCCGTGCTCCTCGCGCAGCGCCGACATGATGTCGCGCCACGGCGCGTTCTGATTGGCGAGCGCCCCGAGCGTCGCCTCGCGTACGCGCGGCAGCAGCTCTTCCAGCGCGTCGCCGGGCCGCTCTATGCGCAGCGGCAGAGCGTTCATGAAGGGTCCGAGCATGCGATGCGTCGCCGCATGATGCCGCAGCGAGACCGGAATCGTCAGAGCGAGCGCATCGTCCGAGGCGCGCTCCGCGAGAGCGGCGGCGAAGGCCGCCGTCAATGTCATGGCGAGAGTCGCCCGCTCTTTCGCCGCGAGCGCCTCGGCGGCGTCGACGGCCGCCTGCGGAAAATCGAAACGGAAGACGGCGCCCTCCGGGACGAGGGCGCCTTCCCCGCGCGGCCGATCGCACCGGATCGGCGCGGGCAGGCCGCTCTCGAACAGCCGGCGGAAATAGGCCGTCTGGCCGCTGCGTAGCTCCGGCGTCAGCCATTGCCGCTCCCACAGAGCGTAATCGGCGTAGGAGAGCGAACGATCGAGGAGCGGAAACAGCTCCATGCCCTCGAGCCCATTGGCGTAGAGCGCGCCGATCTCGCCGAGCAGCATGCGGACTGTCGCGCCATCGGCGATCGAACGATGACAGCGCAGCCGCAGCAGACGCTCGCCATCGCCGATCCGCTGCAGCGAGACGCGGATCGCGGGCCGCCCGTCATCGGCGCGGACCGGCTCTAGAGGATCGGGCGCTTCCTCGGGACCGAGCAGCATCACCTCGGGCGGCGCATCGACGATCCGCTGCATCGCGCCGCCATCGG
Organism: Methylosinus sp. R-45379; assembly: GCF_001644125.1. NCBI lineage: Bacteria > Pseudomonadati > Pseudomonadota > Alphaproteobacteria > Hyphomicrobiales > Methylocystaceae > Methylosinus > Methylosinus sp. R-45379. Next base: position 53,387 of record NZ_LUUM01000269.1, on the reverse strand, counting down.
CCATGGGCTCGAGAATTGTGCGCAGAATGGCGTGACGCCGAAAGGCTTCCGTTATGCTCTCGATCTGGCGCTCTTCGTCGAGCGGGCCGAGAATTTGCACGCCGACGTCGATCCACTGACCCGGCGCACCGGGAGACGCCTGCTCGGCCGCGAGGGCGCCGAGCTGGGCGATCGAGGCCGGCGCGACAGCGCCTGCAGGCGCCGCGACGAATTCCGGCAGGGCGACGGTCGCGCCGCGCCGCGCGCCGTCGAGCCGGGCGGCGAGCGCGGCGAGAGTCTGATCCTCGAAAATCGCGCCGAGCGGCAGCTCCACGCCGAGGCTTTGATGAATGCGCGCGCGCAATTGCGCCGCCAGCATGGAATGACCGCCGAGCAGAAAGAAGCTGTCATCGGCGCCGACACGCTCGAGCTTCAGCAGATCACGCCAGATCTCGGCGAGGCTCTCCTCGTCCTCGGTCCGCGGCGCGACGAAGGCCGAGTCACGAACCGCATCGCGCGGCGGCGCCGGCAAGGCGGCGCGATTGAGCTTGCCATTCGCCGTCAGCGGCATTTCGTCGAGCGTCACAAAGGCGGACGGAATCATATGATCGGGCAGAAGGCGGCGCAGATGATTGCGCAGCGCATGCACATTCGGCGCCGGTCCGTCGAAGGTGAGATAGGCCGCGAGCCGGGCCTCGCCGTCCATGTCATAGGCCGCGACCGCCGCCGCGCGCGTGCGCGGATGGTCGAGCAATGCGCGCTCGATCTCGCCGGGTTCTATGCGGACGCCGCGAATCTTCACCTGCTGGTCGTCGCGGCCGACGAAGGCGAGAACGCCGTCCTCCTCACGCCGCACAATGTCGCCGGTCGCATAGAGACGCTGCGTCGCCTCGCCATCGTCGAAGGCGAAAAAGCGCTCTTGCGTCAGCGCAGCATCGCCGAGATAGCGCAGCGCGAGGCATGGCCCGCCGATGTGCAATTGTCCGGGAACGCCGATTGGCGCGATCCGTTTCTGCGAGTCGAGCACGACCAATCGCACATTGGCGCGCGGCCGTCCGATCGGCACGATCGCCTGCGAATCGGCGAGCGCGCCCGGCCCTACCACATGCAGGCTGACGATGCCGGAGGTCTCGGTCTGCCCATATTGATTCACCCAGCGCAATTCGTCGCCGACGAGGGCGCGCCAATCGCGCACGAGCGACTGACGCAAAGGCTCGCTCGCGGTGAGCTGCAAACGCAGCTCATTATCGAGCAGTGTTGCGCGCGCGGTCTCCGGCAAGCTCGCGAGCGCATCGGCGAGCTGCCGCAGCACGGAGGGCACGAGATCGATGATCGTCGCCTTGGCGGCGCGGATGCGCGCAAGCAGAGCGAAGGGATCGCGCCGCTCGTCGTCGCTGGCGATGACGATACGCGCGCCGGCGGCGAGCGGCGCCAATATCTGCCGCATGGAGGAAGAGAAGGCGCTCGACGCCGTATGCAGAAAGGCGTCGGAGGCGACGACGCCGAGCTCTGCACGAAGAGTCTGCGCATATTCGGCGACGGCGCCATGCGAGATCACCACGCCTTTCGGCCGACCTGTCGAGCCCGAGGTGAAGACGATATAGGCGGGGTCCGAAGGTCTGACCAACGCCTCGAGCGGCGCGTCCGACTGGCGCGCGACATCGGCGTCGAAAGGCGCGGAGACGTCGAGCGCGACATTCGCCTCGGCGAGCATATGCACGATACGTTCCCGCGGATAGGATTCGTCGATCGGCACATAGACGGCGCCGGCCTTCATCACGCCGAGCATTCCGACGATCATATCGACCTTGCGCCCCGTGCGCATAGCGACGGCGTCGCCGGGGTGAATTCCCTTCGCGCGCAGCCAGCGCGCGAGACGCCGCGCGGCCGATTGCAGCTCGGCGTAAGTGAGGCGGCGCTCGTCATCCTCGCAGGCGATATGATCGGCGCGCGCGGCGGCGACGGATTCGAGCAGCTCCGCCACAGTGAGCGGGCCGGGCGACGGCGCCTCCGCGGGCGCGCGGCTCGCGGCGCGCTCTTCCGGCGTCAGCAGCGGCAGCGTGGAAAGGCGCCGCGACGGATCTACGAGAATTCCGTCGAGCCCGGCGAGAAAATGCCGCAGCAGCCGCTCTATGCGCGGCGCGTCGAAGAGATCGGTCGAATATTCGACATGGCCGGCCATCGCAGCGTCGTCGAATATTGTGAAGGTGAGATCGCGCTTGGCCGTCTGCGTGTCGATCTCCTGCACGTCGATCTCGAGGCCGGGCACAACGGGCGGCTGCAACCCGCCCTGCAGCAGCAATTGCACGCGATAGAGCGGATTGCGCGAGCCGTCGCGCTCGCGCTCGACGGCGTTGACCACATGATCGAAGGGCGCGTCCTGATGCGCCATCGCGCCCTGAACGCGCGCGCCGAGGCGGGCGATCAGCGCGCGCATGTCGGGATCCCCGTCGAGGACGACGCGCACCGGCAGAGCATTGACGAAGAGGCCGATCAATCCTTCGATCTCGAGCCGGCCGCGATTGGCGCTCATCGCGCCGACGATGAATTCGTCCTGGCCGCTGTGACGTTGCAGCACGGCGGCGAGCGCAGCGAGCAGCGGCGAGAACAAGGTCACGCCCTCCGCCTGCGCCAATGCGCGCAGCGCCTTTGCGCGCTCGGCGCCGAGCGCGAAGCGCAGACGGCGGCCGCGAAAGCTCGGCGTGCGCGGCGGCGGCCGGTCGGTCGGCAGGGCCAAAGGCGCGGCGCCGGAAAGCTCCGCCTTCCAAAATTCGAGCAGCTCGCCCAGCATCTCGCCGGCGAGCCAGTCGCGCTGCCAGGCGGCGTAATCGGCGTATTGAATCGGCAATTCGGGAAGCGGCCAGGGCTCGCCTGTCGTGAATGCGCGATAAACGGTCGAGAGCTCGCGCAGCAGCACGGCGAAAGACCAGCCGTCGGTGACGATGTGATGCATCGTCGCCAGCAGAATGTGATGCGTGTCATCGAAGCGCAGCAGGCGCGCGCGAAACAGAGGCGCTTGTGCGAGATCGAATGGCGCTCCGGCCTCGCGCCGCGCCCATTCGGCGGCCTCCTCCTCGTCGCGCACGGTCTCGACGGGCAGCGGAACGCGCAGCGAGCCGATGATCTGCGGCTGCGCGACGCCGCGCTCGCTGCGAAACGACGTGCGCAACGACTCGTGCCGCGCGACGATGGCGTCGAGGCTGCGCTGCATCACAGCGGCGTCGAGCGCGCCGCGAATGCGCACGGCGGCGGCGATATTATAGGCGCTGGAGCCCGGCGCCAGCTCATGCAGAAACCACAGCGCCTCCTGATTGAAGGAGAGCGGCAAGGGCGAGCCGTCGCGCGGCCGACGCGTCATCGGCGGCTGGCGCTTTGCGGCGGCGCCGCGCTGCTCCTCCCACCAATCGAGGAGGCGCGTCGCGAGCGTGGCGACATCGGGGCTCTCGATGAAGAGCGCCACCGGAATGGCCGCGCCGAGCGCCGCCTGCAAGCGACTGCGCAGCTCCATCGCGGTCAGCGAATCCATGCCGAGCGCGGCGAAGGCCGCATGCGGATCGATTTCGGCGGCGCTCATGTGCAACGCATGGCCGATCTCGGCCTTCAGACGCTCGACGACGAGACCGCGCCGCTCCTCCTGCGGCGCATCGGCAAGCCAGGAGTCGGGCGCGGCGGCGGCGGGAGTGTCGGCCGGGAGAGCGAGAGAGTCGTCGGAGGCGAGCGCGGCCGCGCGCTCTTCGCCGGACCCCGAGAAGGAATGCGCGTCCCGCCGCACGGCCTGGAACCAGAAGCGCTTGCGCTGAAACGGATATTTGGGAAGATCGACCTTGCTGCGCCGCCACGGCGCATCGACGGCGCGGAAGTCGATGCGGGCGCCGGCCGCATAGAGCTGGCCGAGCGCTTCCTCTATCTGCCGAGCGTCGGACACGTCGCGGCGCAGCGAGGCGACCGCCTGCGGCGTCGGCCGCCCCTCCGGCCAGGCGCGCAGCGACATTGCGGCGAGCACCGGCTGCGGACCGACCTCGAGCAGGACCCGACAACCTAATTCCGCGAGCGTCTGCGCGCTCTGCGCGAAGCGGACCGGCTCGCGCGAATGGCGCCGCCAATATTGCGCATCCAATCGCGTCTGCGCGGCGAGCGGCTTGCCCGTGCGATTGCAGATGAGCGTGCGCGTCGGCGCCTCGAAAGGCGTCTCTCCGGCGAAACGCTCGAAGGCGTCGAGCGCCGGCTCCAGCAGCTCGGAATGAAAGGCGTGCGAGGTCTCGAGCTCTTCCGTGCGGCGGCCTTCGCTACGAAACATTTCCGCCAGCGCGCGCACATCCGGCTGCGGACCGCTGACCACGATATGCGCGCCATTATAGGCCGCGATCGAGACATGCGGGAAAGCGGCGAGCCGCGCCTCGACGGCTTCGGCCTCAGCGAAGATCGCCGCCATCAGCCCACCCGCCGGCAAGGCGCCGAATAATCTCCCGCGCTCGGCGAGCAGACGCGCGCCCTGCTCGAGCGTAAAGACGCCGGCCACACAGGCGGCTGCATATTGCCCGACGCTGTGGCCCAGAACCACATCCGGCGTGACGCCCCAGCTGCGCCACAGCCGCGCGAGACCCATCTCCAGCGCGAACAGCGCCGGCTGCGCGTAAGAGGTGTGATTGATCGCGCCATCCTCGGCGAACATCACTTCGAGCAGCGGGCCGGGAAGCATATCCGCGATCGCCGCGGCGCATTGGTCCAGCGTCTCCTTGAAGAGCGGCTGCGTCTCATAGAGCTCGCGGCCCATGCCGGAATATTGGCCGCCCTGTCCGGTGAAGAGCCAGGCGGTCTTCGGCGGATCGGCCGCGAAGCCGGTGTAGACTCCCGCAGAGGCGCGCTCATCGGCGAACGCCTCCAGCAGACGCGCGGCCTCGGCGCCGTCCTCAGCGACGATCGCCGCGCGATGCTCGAGATGCGAGCGCCCGACGCCGGCCGAATGGCAGACATCGGCGAGCGCGCTCGCCGAGGGCAGCGTCTCGACGCGCTGGATATAGGATCGCGCCAGAGCCTTCAGCGCCGGAACGCTCCGCGCCGACAGCGGCAACATATGCCAGGGACGTTCGGAAAATGACGAAGCTGCGTCCTTCGTCTCGGCCTGGGGCGCCGCCGGCGCCTCCTCGAGGATCACATGCGCATTGGTGCCGGAAAAGCCGAAAGAGCTGACGCCGGCGCGTCGCTTGCGCTCGGCGCGCAGCCAGGGGCGCGCCTCCGAAACGACCTTCAGCGGCAATTGCTTCCACGGAATATGCGGCGACGGGGTGCGGAAATGCAGATGCTCGGGCAGCAGCTCGTTCTCCAGCGCCTGCGTCACCTTGATGACGCCGGCGACGCCCGCGGCTGCTTCGAGATGGCCGATATTCGTCTTCACCGAGCCGATGAGCAGCGGCCTGTCGGGCGCGCGGCCGGGGCCGAGCGCGGCGGCGGCGGCCTGCGCCTCGATCGGATCGCCGAGCGACGTGCCCGTGCCATGGGCCTCGAGATAATCGACATCGGCGGGCGTGAGCCCGGCCTGATCCAGCGCCGCGCGAATGACGCGCTGCTGCGCGCGGCCGCTCGGGACAGTGAGCCCGCCCGAGGAACCGTCCTGATTGACGGCGCCGCCGCGCAGCACCGCGCGGATGCGGTCGCCGTCGCGCAGCGCGTCGGAGAGCCGCTTCAGCACGATGACGCCGCAACCTTCGCCGCGCACATAGCCGTCGGCGGCGGCGTCGAAGGTCTTGCACTTGCCGTCCGGCGCCAGCATGCGCGCGCGCGACATGCTGATCATCAGAGCCGGCGTGAGGATCGCGTTGACGCCGCCGGCCAGCGCGAGGTCGCATTCGCGTAAGCGCAGCGCCTGGCAGGCCTGATGGATCGCCACGAGCGAGGAGCTGCAGGCCGTGTCGACCGTCACCGCAGGCCCCTCGAGCCCGAGTCGATAGCTGATGCGTCCGGCGCCGGCCGCGGGCGAGGTTCCCGTCGCATAATAGGCGTCGATGGTCTCGGGCGTCATATTGTTGACGAGCAGGCCGAGATATTCATGCGTGCTGACGCCTATCCAGACGCCGGCGCGCGCGCCTTCCAGCTCCGAGGCGGCGACGCCTGCATGTTCCAGCGCGCGCCAGCTCGTCTCCAGCAGCAGACGATGCTGCGGATCCATGTAGGAGGCCTCGCGCGGCGCCACGCCGAAGAATTGCGCGTCGAAATCATCGATGCTGTCCAAGAGTCCGGCGCGCCGCGTCAGCGATTTTCCCGGCGCGTCAGGATCGGCGTTATAAACAGCCTCGGCGTCCCAGCGGGAGAGCGACACTTCGCCGACGCCTTCGCGCCCGTCCCGCAGCATCTCCCAAAAGGCTTCGGCGTCCGCGCCGCCGGGAAAGCGCGCCTCATAGCCGATGATCGCGATGGGCTCGCGCGTCGCGCCCTCGAGCTCGGCCACGCGACGGCGCAGGGTCTCCAGAGCGACGATCGCCTTTTTCTTGAATTCGAGCTCGCTCATTTCGGGTCTCGCGCGTTTATTGCGTCGTGGCGGTGAGCGTCTCGCAACAGCGAGCGACGATCTCCATCAGCGCCCGCTGTCCGGTCGCCGGACGAAAGTAGAAATGATCGCCCGCGACGAGGCGCCGCTCGAAGCCGCCGCCCGCATGCTTTTCCCAGGCGTCGAGCTCGGCCGCCGACACGACCGGATCGCCGTCGCCGCCCACGGCCGTCAGCGGGCAAGGGAGGGGCGGACGCTCGGTCCAGCCATAAGTCTCGTTGATGGAGAGATCGGCCTGCAGCGCGCGGCCGATCATCTCGACATAATCGCTCTGCTCGAGCAGAGCGACCGGAATATTGCCGTGCAGCTTCGCGACGCGGAACACGACATCGCGCGGCGGAAGATGCGATACGCGCTCCGCTCGTGAGAGCAGATGCGGCGCGACGCGGCCCGAGGCCAGGAAATGCAGGCGCTCCGGCGCCGCGCGTCCCTCGGCGAGCAGGCGATGGACGATCTCATAGGCGAGCAGAGCGCCGAAGCTGTGCCCGAAAATCAGCAGCGGCCGATCGGCCAGCGCCGCGACCGCCTCGGCGAGCGGCGCCGCGAGCGCGTCCATCCTGCGCGCAGGCTCCTCACGCAGCCGCTGCTCACGTCCCGGAAGCGAGGCGGCGTAGAGATTGGCGCGGCCGCGCAGCGGCGCGATCCAGGGCCAAAATCCCGTCATGCCGCCGCCCGCGGGCGGAAAGCAGATCATCGTCACTAAAGAGTGATCGTCTGCGGACATACGCTTCAGCCAATCGAGCGAGGCAGGGTTCGGCTCGTTCATGCGGCGCCACGCGCGATCGCGATGTGTCGCAGCGCACACCACGCTTCAGCGGCGCCTGCTATGGAAGTAGATATCGAAGAAGTCCGGATAGATTCCGAGAGGTCGATCAATGAAACCACCTGCGCATTCGATTGTAAGCGCAATATTTCGCATCGCAGCGCGACGCCGGCGCGCTTGGCTACCTTTGCTTTTTACGCTACAGTCCAAAGGGATGCAACGCCATCCATCCGTCGCGGACAGCGCCGGGACCGCGCCACTCGCCGGCTGTTACGGTTAACGACCGCATGAACGGCCGATAGGTCGCATGGTCTACTTGCCGTTTTGCGCGCGGATGCGCGACGAGATTATTTTGCATCGAATGACGCTGAGCTTTTTTGTCCAAACTATCTCTAGGAACGAGTAGAATGAACGGATCGACGCATGTCGACTTCGAGCACACCGGCCCCGGACTCCCGGCGGGCGAATTGCTGCGGCGCTATTGGCAGCCCGCCTTCGTCTCCGAAGAGCTTCCGGTGGCGCATCCCAAGCCTCTGAAAATTCTGGGCGAGGAACTCACCCTCTATCGGGGAGAGGACAAGGTGGCGCGCATCATCGACGGACGCTGCCCGCATCGCGGGCTCGTGATGTCGGTCGGCAAGGTGGAAGGCGACAGCATACGTTGCCGCTATCACGGCTGGAAGATCGACCCGACCGGCCAATGCGTCGAGCAGCCCTTCGAGCCCAAGAGCTTCGCCGCCAAGGTGCGCGTGCGCAGCTATCCGGTCGAAGAATATTTCGGCCTGATCTGGGTCTATCTCGGCCCCGCGCCGACGCCGCCGCTGCCGCGTTGGCCCTCGCTGGAGCAATGCGGCTATTTTCACGTCGTCGAATTGCGCAAGTGGAACTATTTCCACGATCTCGAGAACACGGTCGACGATGTGCACCAGCGCTGGGTGCACGCCGAGGGCATTTATCAGGACGCCGCCAACGCCGGGCAGATTCCCGCGGCGACGGCGCTCGAGACCGAATTCGGCCTGATGCAATACACCTCCTTTCCCAACGGCTATCTGCGCAAGCTCGCGCTCTTCATGCCGAACATGCTCTATTTCACCTCCGGCGCCGGCATGCTGCGCGGATTCAAGAGCTTCTTGTGGAATGTGCCGGTCGACGACGTCAGCCACAAAATGTTCTTTCTCCTCGTCGCGGCGCATTTGTCGCCGGAGGACGGCCGCGACGTCGCCGATGGAGTGCGCTCGGGCATGCGCTATGTCGCCTCGTCCCTGCCGCCCGTCGAGCAGGTCATCCAATCCGTGCTCTCCGGCGAGAAGCGCTGGGAAGACATAGAATCGCGACCGGATCTTCTGCTCATCGAGGACGGAATCGTTCTGGTCGGCCAAGGCATTATTCCGGATCGCTCGAAGAACCGGCTCGGCGCCTCCGACGCGGCAATCATTTTGCTGAGGAAGCTCTATACGCGGGAAATGTCTCGAATCGAGAAGGGAGAGCAGCCGTCGGCCTTTCCCGGACCCGACGAGCGGCTGCTCGCGCAGATCGATGAATTTCAGGCCGAGCCCGCGTGAGCGGGAATTCGAAAAAGCGGGAGTCGGCTTTTCGAAGTCCCGCGTTTTCAAATGACTCTGAGCAGCAATTTTGCGCGCGCGCAAATTCGAGGAGAGCGCATGCCCACGGTGAGGGACATATTGGATCGGGCCACCCAGATGATCGACACGCACAGAGACAAGGCGAGCTCTCTGGGCGCCCGCTACAAATTCGTGCTGAAGGGCGATGGCGCCTGCACTTTTGTGCTCAATCTCACAGCGGATGATCCCGGCGTGCGCGAAGGGGAGAGCGAGGCCGATTGCACGATCCGCGTCGCCGCCGCCGATTTCGTCCGCATGGCCGAGGGAGATGTGGACAGCCGCGATCTGTTCTTCGCCGGAAAGCTGAAGGTCGATGGCGATATGGGGCTCGCGTTGAAGCTGAAGAAGATGATCGCTTCGGCGTGAGATGAGGGGCGAGCAGGCTTCGTCGGCCCGGGGGCGACGGGCGAAGCCGCTATGACGAGCAAGGTTCGACACTGCGTCCACGCCGCGGCTGCGGCGTGATCGGACGCGTGCGCGTTGGGGGCGACGAAATGGGCGCGACGAATTCATTGAGCGAAGTCGAGGAGCTGGCGACAGAGCGGCTGCGGCGTCACGCCGTCGAGCATCCGGACCGGCTGGCGGCGGCATTTCTCGACGACGATCTCGAGATCCGCCAATCCTGGAGCTTCGGCGAGCTCGATCGCCGGGCGCGCTCCATGGCGGCCTTTCTCCAGAAGCGCGCCGCGCCCGGCGAGCGCGTGGTGTTGGCTTTTCCGACCTGCCTCGATTTTCTCGCGGCCTTCTATGGATGTCTCCTCGCCGGCATGCCGGCCGTGCCGGCCTCCCTGCCGCTCGCCCATGGCAAGGACCGACGGCTCGAGCTCATCGTCTCCGACAGCGGCGCCAAGCTCGTCCTCACCACCGCCAAGCATGTCGAGCTGCTGCAGCGCCGCCTCGCCGAGGGCGAAGCGGCGGCGACGCCGATCATCGCCGTCGACGGGCTCGCCGATGAGAGCGACGTCTGGCGCGACGTCCCGCGCGCCGCCGGCGATCTGGCCTTCCTTCAATACACATCCGGCTCGACGCGCTCGCCGGCCGGCGTGATGGTCGGCCATGGCAATGTGGCGGCCAATCTGATGGCGCTGCATGACGGGTTCGGCTCCACGCCGGAGTCGGTCTTCGTCAGCTGGCTGCCTCTGTTCCACGATATGGGGCTCATCGCCGGCGCGCTGGCCCCGACATGGGCCGGATGTCCCGTCTATCTCATGAGCCCGGCGAGCTTCGTGCAGAGCCCATTGCGCTGGCCGCGCGCCATCTCGCGCTATCGCGGCACGATCGGCGGCGGCCCCAATTTCGCCTATCAGGCCTGCGTCGAGGCGGCCCGCGCGCATGGAGTCGCGGGGCTCGACCTCTCCTCCTGGACGATCGCCTGGAATGGCGCGGAGCCCGTTCGCGCCTCGACGATCGATGATTTCGCAAAGACTTTCGCGCCCGCCGGCTTCCGTGCGGAGGCGCTGACGCCGGCCTTCGGCCTCGCCGAGGCGACGCTGCTCGTCACCGGCAAGCGCGGTCCCGTCCGGCCGCTCGTTCGCGCGGTCGACGAGTCCGCGCTGCGCCGTGACAGCGTCGCCTTCTGCGACGCCGAGGATGCGCGCGGCAAGCCGCTGGTGAGCTCCGGCGAGCCGGCGCTCGGCGTCGACGTCCGCATCGTCGACCCCGACACGCTCATCGAGGCGTCGCCCTCGCAGGTCGGCGAGATATGGGTGGGCGGCGCCAGCGTCGGCCAGGGCTATTGGAACAAGCCGGAGGAATCGGCGGCGACATTCGGCGCGCGCACGGCGGCGGGCGAAGGCCCCTTCATGCGCACGGGCGATCTCGGCTTTCTGAGCGAGGGCCAGCTCTTCGTCACCGGGCGGCGCAAGGATCTGATCGTCATTCGCGGCGTCAATTATTATCCGCAGGATCTCGAGCAGACGATCGAGGCGAGCCATCCGGCCTTGCAGCCGGCCTCCTGCGCCGTCTTCGGCGTCGAGGAGGGCGACGCGGTGCGCCTCGTCGCCGTGCAGGAGCTGCGCCGCAGCGCCTGGCGCTCCGTCGATGCCGCGGAGGTGTTCATGGCCATGCGGCGCGAGGCGGCCCGCGAGCATCAGCTCGCGCTGCATCGCATCGTGCTGCTCAAATCCTTCGGCCTGCCCAAGACGTCGAGCGGCAAGGTCCAGCGCGCGGCCTGCCGCCAGGCGCTCGAGGACGGAACGCTCGCGGCGCTGCATGAATGGCGCTCGACCATGCAGGTCGCGCCCATCGACTTCACCGGCGAGCCGCTCACCCAGCCCGGCGTGCTGGAGCGCCAGCTCGTCGATTGGCTGCAGCGCGAATGCGGCGTCGAGAACATCAGCTGGAAGACGCCGCTGATGGATCTCGGCATCGACTCTCTGAAAGGCGTCGAGCTCGGCAATGCGCTCTCCGCCGCCTTCCAGCATTCCTTCCCGGTGACGCTGATGATCGAGCATCCGACAGTGGAGGCGCTCGCGCGGCTCATTCGCGAGGAGGCGCTGGGGATGAAGTCCGCCGAGCCGGAGCCGGAGCCTCCGCCGCCCATCGCCTGGGAAGGCGCCTCGCTCGAGCAGGAGATCGACCTGCTCGACGACGACGCTCTGGATGCGCTGCTCGAGGGCAGCATAGACGCGGTTCTCAAAATGGATAGACGCTCGTGAGCGAGGCCGACTTCAAGAAGAAGGCGCTATTGGCCATAGAGACGCTGCGCGCCCGCGTGCGCGAGCTCGAGGACGCACGCGCCGAGCCCATCGCCATCATCGGCTATGCCGCTCGTCTGCCCGGCGCACGCGACGCCGAGGCCTTCTGGCGCCTGCTGAGCGAAGGGCGGGACGGCATCGCTCCCATTCCCGCCGACCGCTGGGACGCCGATGCTTTCTATGATCCCGATCCAGACGCCGCCGGCAAGGTGACGACTCGTCGCGCCGGCTTCGCCGACGACGTCGCCAATTTCGACGCGCAATTTTTCGGCGTGTCGCCGCGCGAGGCGGAATTTCTGGACCCCCAGCATCGTCTGATGCTGGAGACGAGCTGGCACGCGATCGAGCATGCGGGCATAGCTCCCGCCGATCTCGAGGGCAGCCGCACCGGCATGTTCGTCGGCCTCAGCACGCACGACTATCTGACGCTGCTGTCCGGCAAGCTGGGCTATGCGGTCATCGAGGCCTATTTCGGCACCGGCACCTCGCCCGCCGCCTGCGCCGGGCGCGTGAGCTTCCGTTTCGGCTTCGAGGGGCCGGCCGTCACAATCGACACGGCCTGCAGCTCCTCGCTGGTCACGCTGCACGAGGCCGCGCAGGCGCTGCGCGCCGGCGAATGCGAGCTCGCCCTCGCGGGCGGCGTGAACGTCATCTACAATGTCGGCACGATGATCAACTTCTCCCGCGCGCGCATGCTCGCGCCGGACGGGAAGTGCAAGACCTTCGACGCCGCCGCCGACGGCTATGTGCGCGGCGAGGGTTGCGGAATCCTCGTGCTGAAGCGCCTCTCCGGCGCTTTGCGCGACGGCGACACTATTCGCGCGCTGATCCGCGGCAGCGCCGTCAATCAGGACGGCGCCTCGGGCGGTCTCACCGTCCCCAATGGCCGCGCGCAGCAGCGCGTCATTCGCGAGGCGATGAAGCAGGCCAATCTCGTCGCCGGCGAGATCGACTTTCTCGAAGCGCATGGCACCGGCACCTCGCTCGGCGATCCTATAGAGGCCCAGGCCGCGGCCGCCGCGCTCGGCGCAGGCCGCCCGGCGGACAGGCCGCTGCTCATCGGCTCGGCCAAGACCAATATCGGCCATCTCGAGGCCGCGGCCGGCGTCGCCGGCGTGCTGAAAGTGGTCCTCTCGCTCGAGCACGAGCTGCTGCCGAAACATCTCAACTTCCGCACGCCCTCGCCGCATATTCCCTGGAAGCAGCTGCCGCTGAAAGTCGTGTCGGAGCCGCGCGAATGGCCGCGCTCCGAGCGCGCGCGGCGCGCCGGCGTCAGCTCCTTCGGCTTTTCCGGCACCAACGCCCATGTGATTCTCGAGGAGGCGCCCGCGCCTGCCGCTCCGCAGCAGGAGACCGCGCGCATCCCCGAGCGTCCCTGGCGCCTGCTGCCGCTTTCGGCGCGCAACGCTGCGGCGCTGAAGGCGCTGGCGCAGGCCTATGCCGAGCGCATCGAGGCGCTGCCTTCGGTCGCGGCCTTCGCGGATATCTGCTATACGGCGGGCGTCGGCCGCTCGCATCTCGAGCATCGCGCGGCGATCGTGGCGGAAGATCCGGCGAGCGCGGCGCGGCTGCTCACGGCGCTCGCCGAAGAGCGTCCGTCGCCGGGCGTTCACACGGGCGTCTCGGCCGATCCGCCGAAGACGGCCTGGCTCTTCACCGGCCAAGGCGGGCAATATGCCGGCATGGGTCGCGAGCTCTATGAGACGCAGCCGATTTTCCGCGACACGCTGGACGAATGCGCCGCGGCGATAAAAGACATTCTGCCGCGCCCGCTGCTCGAGGCGATGTTCGCCGAGGACGGCGCCATCAACCACACCTCTTACGCGCAGCCGGCGCTGTTCGCGCTCGAAATGGGCCTCGCGCGTCTGTGGCGCAGCTGGGGCGTCTCGCCGGATGTGGTGGTCGGCCACAGCGTCGGCCAATATGCGGCGGCCTGCGTCGCCGGCGCATTTTCGCTGGAGCAGGGCGCGCGTCTCCTCGCCGAGCGCGGACGTCTGTTCGGCGCATTGCCGGCGGGCGGCTCCATGGCGGCGATCTTCGCCGAGGCCGGCGCCGTCGAAGCGCGTCTTTCCGCCTATCCGCATGTTTCGGTCGCCGCCTATAATGGCGCGCATATCGTCATCAGCGGCCCGCAGGCGGATGTTCTGGCGGTGGCGGAGCAATTCCGCGGCGAAGGCAAACGCGCCGAGGCGCTCGAGACCTCGCATGCTTTCCACTCGGAATTGCTGGAGCCGGCGCTCGACGCTTTCGAGGCCTTCGCCGAAAAAATTCCCTTCGAGAATTTGACGCGCACGCTCGTCTGCAATCGCACCGGCAAGGCGCTCGGCGCGCAGACGCGGCTCGACGCGCAATATTGGCGGCGCCATTCGCGCCAGCCCGTGCAATTCGCGCAGAGCGTGCAGACTCTGGCGAGCCTCGGCTGCCGCGTCGTGCTGGAGATCGGCCCGCAGCCGGTGCTCGCGGCGATGGCGCTGCGCGCCTGGCCGGAGGCGACTCCGGCGCCGCAGCCCGTCGCCTCGCTGCGCCGAGATTCTTCCGACGCGCGGCAGATAGAGGAGGCTTTGGGCCAGCTCTATGTCGCCGGCGCGCGCATCGATTTCAAAGCCGTCGAGGCGCCGTGGAAGCGCAACAAGATCGATCTTCCGCTCTATCCGTTCCAGCGCAAGCGCTTCTGGTTCAAGCAGACGCGCGCGCCGGCGCAGGACAAGAAGAGCGCCGACTCGCAAATCCTGCAAATGATCGAGGATGGCCAGCTCGAGGAGCTCGGCGGCCGGCTGCGCCTTGCCGACGACAAAGGCGCGACGCAGCGCGTTCTGCAGGCGCTCTACGATCATTATCAGCGCGAGCGCTTTTCGCAGAACACTGCCGAAAATCTCTATGAGCTCGCCTGGAGCAAGCGCGCCGGCCGCGATTTCGCGCCCCAGGCGAGCGCGCATTCCTGGCTCGTCGCCGCTTGCAGCGAAGCGTCGGCGCGTCCACTCATGGACGAGCTGACGAACGCCGGCCATGCCGCGCGCTTCGTCGATCTCGCCGCCGCCGCGGATTTCCCGCGTCTCGTCGCCGCTGCTCTGCCGACGCGCGTCGCCATTCTCACCGCGATCGATGCGCCCGAGGGCTTCGGCGAAACGTCGCTGAAGCGCTTCGAGCAAATGGTAATGGCCGGCGCCTGCGGCCTCTCGCAGGCTCTCGCGGCGTCCGGCGCCAAGACGCCCGTCTTCCTCGTCACGAGCGGCGCGCAGCCGGTCGCCGAGAGTGACGCTATCGATCCGACGCAGGGCTGCGCCTTCGGCTTCGGCAAGGTGCTGGCGCTCGAGCATCCGGATCTCTGGGGCGGCCTCGTCGATCTTCCCGCTGCCGAAGCGTCGGCCGCCGACTGGCGCGCCTGCGCGAATATTCTGCGCGCGGAGACGCGCGAGAACGAGGACCAATTCGCCATTCGCGGCGGACAGACCTTCATCGTGCGCCTGCGCCGCCGGACGATCGCGGCGGCGCGGCCGCTCGATATCGGGACGGAAAAAACCTATCTCGTGACCGGCGGCCTCGGCGCGCTGGGATTGGAGGCGGCCGCCTATCTCGCAGGGCAGGGCGCGCGTCACATCGCGCTCACCAGCCGGCGCACGCCAGACGATCGCGCGCATCAGCGCCTCGAGGCGCTGCGCGAGCGCTATGAGGGCTGCGAGCTGCGCGTCATTCCGGGAGACGTCTCCTCAGAGGCGGATGTCGCGCGCATTCTGGAGCGCATCGGCGAAACCATGCCGCCGCTCGCCGGCGTCATTCACACCGCCGGCGAGATCGACGCGACGCGCCTCACGGCGCTCGAGCAAAAGCACATAGAGAAAGTCTTCGCCGGCAAGGTCTGGGGCGCCTATCGGCTGACGCGCGCGCTCGAAGGCGCGTCGCTCGACTTTTTCATCTCCTTCTCCTCCATCGCCTCTGTGTGGGGCAGCTTCGGCCAGACGGCCTATGCCGCCGCCAATGGCTTTCTCGACTCGCTCGCCGCCTGGCAGCGCCGCCAGGGAATGCCGGGCGCCAGCGTGAATTTCGGCCCCTGGTCCGCCGGCATGGCGGATGAGGCGGCGCGCGAGCAATTGGCCAAGCGCGGCGTGCTCGAGCTCTCCTCCGAGCTGGCGCTGAACGGCATGAAGGCGGTGCTCGAATCCGCCGATGGCCGCGGCGTCGTGGCGCGCGTCGACTGGGCGCGCTTCCTGCCCGTGTTCCAGCTGCAAGCGCGGCGCGCCTTCATGAAGGAGCTGGAGAAGGAGACGCCCGAGGGCGAGGAGCAGATCATCGGCGGCGGCGCGCTGGCGCAGCGCCTGCTGCTGGCGCCGGCCGAGGGCCGCAAGCGCATGCTGCTCGACCATATGCGGCAGGTGCTGGCCGAGGTGGTGCGCCTCGACCCGGCGCAGATTCGCGAGGAGGCCGGCTTCTTCGATCTCGGCATGGATTCGCTGATGGCGATCGAGCTGCGCAAGCGTCTCGAGAAGGACCTCGGCGAGACGCTGCCGGCGACGATGGCAATCGACCATCCGCGGCTGACCGACGCGGCCGATTTCCTGCTCTCGCGCATCGGATTGCAGAATGAGGCGCAGGCGGAGGCCGCGCCCATCGTCCAGACTTTGCGCGCCGACGAGCCGATCGCCATCGTCGGCCTCGCCTGCCGCCTGCCCGGCGCCGGCGGCGCGGACGCCTATTGGGATCTGCTTTCGCATGGCGTCGACGCCATCCGAGAGGCCCCGTCCGAGCGTTTCGACATAGACGAGCTCTATGATCCCGATCCCGAAGCGGCCGGCAAGGTCTATACGCGCAACGGCGGCTATATGGAGGGGGTCGATCTCTTCGACTCCGAGCTGTTCGGCGTGTCGCCGCGCGAAGCTCTGTGGATGGAGCCGCAGCAGCGCCTCGTGCTGGAGACCGCATGGGAAGCGCTCGAGGACGCAGGGCTCGGGCCGGCGGGGCTGTCGCGCAGCCGAACCGGCGTCTTCGTCGGCGTCGGCGCCAATGAATATTCGCATCTCCTCGCCGGCTCGCCGGAGGAGATTCAGGCCTATTTCATCACCGGCAATGCGCTCAACGTGATCGCCGGCCGCGTCGCCTTCTCGCTCGGGCTCGAAGGTCCGGCGATGGCGATCGACACCGCCTGCTCTTCGTCTCTCGTCGCGCTGCACGAGGGCGCCCAGGCCCTGCGCGCGGGCGAATGCGACATGTCGCTCGCCGCGGGCGTCAATGTGCTGCTCAGCCCAGCGACGATGATCGCCGCCTGCCGCGCGCGCATGCTCTCGCCGGACGGCCGCTGCAAGACCTTCGACGCCTCGGCGGACGGCTATGCGCGCGGCGAAGGCGTCGGCGTGCTGGTGCTGAAACGCTTGTCGGACGCGCAGCGCGACGGCGACCGCATCCGCGCCGTGCTGCGCGGCAGCGCCGTCAATCAGGACGGCGCCTCCAGCGGCCTCACCGTTCCGAACGGCCGCGCGCAGCAGCGCGTCATTCGCGCGGCGCTGGACCAGGCCGGCCTCGCCCCGGCGGATGTCGATTATATCGAAGCCCATGGCACCGGCACCTCGCTCGGCGACCCCATAGAGGCGCAGGCCGCCGCGGCGGCGCTCGGCGCCGGACGGCCGGCCGATCGGCCTTTGCTCATCGGCTCCGCCAAGACGAATATCGGCCATTTGGAAGCCGCGGCGGGCGTCGCCGGCGTCATCAAAGTGGTGCTGTCGCTAGAACATGGGCTGCTGCCCAAGCATCTGCATTTCAAGACGCCTTCGCCGCATATTCCGTGGAAGGAGCTGCCGCTGAAAATCGTCTCGGAGGCGCGCCCCTGGCCGCGCTCCGATCGCAAGCGACGCGCCGGCGTCAGCTCTTTCGGCTTCTCGGGCACCAACGCCCATGTGATCCTCGAGGAAGCGCCGGCTCCCGTCGTCGCGCCGGCCGGCGAGAACGCCGCTCCGGCCGAGCGACTTTGGCATTTGCTGCCACTCTCGGCGCGCAGCGCTCCGGCGCTGCAGGCGCTGGCGCAGGCCTATGTTGCGCGCGTCGAGGCGCTGCCCTCGGTCGCCGCCTTCGCCGATGTCTGCCACACGGCCGGCGTGGCGCGCTCCCATCTCGAGCACAGGGCGGCAATCGTCGCGCAGGATGGCGCCGACGCCGCGCGGCTGCTGGCGGCGCTCGCCGAGGGGCGTCCCGCGCCGGGACTTCACTCGGGCGTTTCGGCGGACCCGCCGAAGACCGCCTGGTTGTTCACGGGGCAGGGCAGTCAATATTCCGGGATGGGCCGCGAGCTCTATGAGACGCAGCCGCTCTTCAAAGAGACGCTGGATCAATGCGCGGCGGCCATCGGCGATATTCTGCCGCGCCCGCTGCTGGAGGTGATGTTCGGCGAGGACGGCGCGATCAATCACACCTCTTACGCGCAGCCGGCCTTGTTCGCGCTGGAGATGGGCCTCGCACGCCTGTGGCGCAGCTGGGGAATGACTCCCGACGTCGTGCTCGGCCATAGCGTCGGCCAATATGCGGCCGCCTGCGTCGCCGGCGCCTTTTCGCTGGAGCAGGGCGCACGTCTGCTCGCCGAGCGCGGACGTCTGTTCGGCGATCTGCCGGCCGGCGGCTCGATGGCGGCGGTCTTCGCCGAGGCCGGCGTCGTCGAGGCGCGGCTCTCGTCCTATCCGCGCGTTTCCGTGGCCGCCTATAATGGCGCGAATATCGTCATCAGTGGCCCGCAGGCGGATGTGCGAGCGCTGGTCGAGGCCTTCCGCGGGGAAGGCCGCCGCACGGAAGAGCTGGAGACCTCGCACGCCTTCCATTCCGAGCTGCTGGAGCCGGCGCTCGACGCTTTCGAGGCCTTCGCCGGAGAAACGCCTTTCGAGACGCTGACGCATACGCTCATCTGCAATCGCACCGGCCGGGCGCTGGACGCGCAGACGCGATTGGACGCGCAATATTGGCGTCGTCATTCGCGCCAGCCGGTGCAATTCGCGCAGAGTGTGCAGACGCTCGCCGATCTGGGCTGCCGCGTGCTGGTGGAGATCGGCCCGCAGCCGGTGCTCGCGGCCATGTCGCTGCGCGCCTGGCCCGAGGGCCGGCAGGCGCCGCAAGCGGTCGCCTCGCTGCGCCGGGATTCCTCCGACGCGCGGCAGATAGAGGAGGCCTTGGGCCAGCTCTATGTCGCGGGCGCGCGGCCGGATTTCGCGGCGATCGACGCGCCGTGGAAGCGCAGCAAGGTCGACATTCCGAAATATCCGTTCCAGCGCAAGAAATATTGGCCGCGCGCCATTGTCGCGCGTGGCGGCGGCGCGGCGGGCGCCGGCGCGCTGCTCGGCTCACTCTGCGATCTCCCCTCGGGCGATACGCTCTATGCGACCTGCTTCAGCGTGAAGCATCTGCCCTGGCTCGAGGACCATGTCATCTATGGCGCCATGGTCGTGCCCGGCGCCACCTACGCCTCCATGGCGCTCGCCGCCGTCGGCGCGCCGGCGCAGCTGCGCGAAGTGTTCTTCTACGAGCCGATCGTCTTCACCGGCGAGGAGCAGCGCGATGTGCAATTGACGCTGCGCGCCAGCGAGGACGCCGCGCCGAGCCTGCGCAAATTCGAGGTGCACAGCCGCCCGCGCAACGATCGCGACGCGAGCTGGTCGCTCAACGCCTCCGGCAGCGTGGAGCTCGAGACCGCAGTCACCGACGAAGCGCCCGAGGCCATCGACACGATCATCGGCAGGCTGTCGCCCATGCCGCCGCAGCGGCTCTTCGACGGTTTCGCGGAAAATGAGCTGCGCTGGGGGCCGAACTGGTCCGGCTCGCTGCGCGCGCTCTGGGCGGAAGGCCCCGAGGCGGTAGGCGAGCTGCAGGCCGGCGAGGAGCTTTCCGAGCATATTTCGAGCGAGCCCATCCATCCGGTGCTGCTCGATCTCTGCACCGGCGTCGCCGGCGCCGTTCTGCTCGCCGCGGCTCCCGAGGCCGCGGCCGACGACGGCAGCCTGTTCCTGCCGCTGCGCTATGAGCGCGTCACTCTGCGCGAGAAGATGCCGCGCCGTTTCTACTGCCATGCGCGCTGGCGCGCCGACGCTGACGAGCGCTCCGAGACGCAGTCCTTCGATCTCGTCTTCGTCGATGGCGAGGGACGCTATCTCGGCGGCATAGACGATTTCGTCGTCAAGCGCGCGCCCCGCCAGGCGCTGCTGCGCGGCCTCGGCGTCGACGCCGGCCGATTGCTGCATCTCTTGAGCTGGCGCGAGCGGCCGCTCGTCGCGGCGCCGGCCGCCGAGGCGGCGCCGTCAGAAATCGCGCTCATCGTCGCCGCGCCCGATCATCCGAGGCTGCCGACTCTGCGCGCCGCGCTCGCCGAGCGCGGACGCCGCATCGTCACGGTCGCCCCGGCCGCGGCCTATGAGCGGCGGGACGACGGCTTCACGCTCGATCCGCGCGACGCCGAACATTGGCGCAGGGCCTTTCTCGCGCTCGCCGAAGCGGGCGAGAGCGCCTTCGCCCTCGTCTTTCTGGCGAGCGGCAACGCCGGCCCGATCGAGGCCGAGCCGAGCGATGCGCTGCTCGCCCGCCTCACCAATGATCTTGACGGAATCATCGGCGCGACGCGCTATCTCGTCGGCCCGGGCGCGACAGCGCCGGCGCGGGGCCTGTGGCTCGTCACCGAGCGCGCCGTCGCCGCCGATCCGAGCGAGGCTGTCGATCCGGCGCAATCGGCGATCTGGGGCCTCGGCCGCACCATTCTCGCCGAACAGTCCGACGCCCATTGCGCGCTCGTCGACACGGATGGAAGCGCCGAAGCGATCCAATCCCTCGCCGATGCGCTGCTCTCCGGCGCGCCGGAGCCAGAATTCGCGCTGCGCCGGAAAAAATGCATGGCTCCGCGGCTGATGCCCTGGGCGCGCAGCGGATTGCTCGCGGCGCCGACGCAGGATTATCGCCTGCAGCCGAGCGAGCGCGGCGCGATCGACAATCTGCGCCTCGCGCCCGAGAGCTTCGCGCCGCCGGGGCCGGGACATGTCCAGCTGCGTTCGCTCGCGGGCGGCTTGAACTTCCGCGACGTTCTGAACGTCCTCGGCCTCTATCCCGGCGATCCGGGCGAGATCGGCGGCGAGCTGGCCGGCGTGGTGACGGCGGTGGGCGAGGGCGTCGAAGGCTTCGCGGTCGGCGATCGCGTGTTCGGCTTCGCGCCGGGCGGCGCTTTCGCCACGGCGGTGAACACGCCCTATCCCTTCCTCGCGCATCAGCCGGCAAGCGTCGGCGCGGCGGAGGCGGCGACGCTGCCGGCGGCCATGCTGACTGTCATGCTCGGCTATGAATGGGCGCTGCCGAAAAAGGGCGAGCGCGTGCTGATCCACGCGGCCTCCGGCGGCGTCGGCCTCGCGGCCGTGCAGCTGGCGCAAAAGGCGGGAGCGATCGTCTACGCCACGGCGAGCGCGCCCAAGCAGCAGACGCTGCGCGATCTCGGCGTCGAATATATCTACGACTCGCGCACGCTCGATTTCGCCGACCAGATATTGGCGGACACCGGCGGCGCCGGCGTCGATATCGTGCTGAACAGCCTGACGAGCGAAGGCTTCGTCGCCGCCACTGTGCGCGCGACGGCGCAGGGAGGCCGCTTCATCGAGATCGCCAAGCGCGACATTTGGACGCCCGAGGCGATGGCCGCGGCCCGGCCCGACATCGCCTATCACATATTGGCGCTGGACGATGTGATGCGGGACGATCTTCCACGCATCAAGCGAATGCTCGATAAGCTCGCCGAGGATCTCGGCCGCGGCGAATTGCAAACACTGCCTTTCATGGCCTATCCGATCACCGAGGCGAAAACGGCCTTCCGCTGCATGCAGCAGGCCCGTCATATCGGCAAGATCGTGCTCACCGTGCCGGAGGCGCCCAAGCCCCGCCGCGACAGAAGCTATCTCGTCACCGGCGGCCTCGGCGCGCTCGGCCTGCGCATGGCGGAATTTCTGGCGCAGCAGGGCGCTGGACGTCTCGTGCTCACGAGCCGCCGGCCGCCGGACGACAGCGCGAAAGAGACAATCGCGGCGATCATGTCGCAATATGATTGCCGGGTCGACGCCATCACGGCCGATGTCGGCGACGAGGCGAGCCTTCGCGCTCTGCTCGAGGGCATTCGGCGCGACGGACCGCCGCTCGGCGGCGTCTTCCATTTGGCCGGCGTGCTGGACGATGCGCTGATCCCGCAGCAGACGCCGGAAAAAGTGCTGAAGACCCTCGCGCCGAAAGCGCTCGGCGCCTGGCTGCTGCATCATTTGACGCTCGACGACGCGCCGGAGCTCTTCGTGATGTTCTCCTCGGCCTCCGCCGTTCTCGGCTCGCCCGGGCAGGCGAATTATGCGGCGGCCAATGCCTTCCTCGACGGCCTCGCGGCGCATCGCCATGCGCTGGGTCTGCCGGCGGCGAGCGTGAATTACGGGCCTTGGGCCGAGGCCGGCATGGCGGCGAGCGAGGCCGCGCGCGTCAATCTCGGAAGGCAAGGGCTGACGCCTTTGAAGCCGGCGATGGCGCTCTCGGCCTTGGCGGAGATGATCCGTCATGGCGCGGCGCAGGCCATCGTCATCGGCGCCCAATGGCAGCGCATCGCCAAGCTGATGGGACCGACCCGCCCGCCCATGCTGGAGCATGTGCTGCCCAAGGCCGCCGCGGCGCAGGCCTTCGACGGCGCCTTTTTGAAGCAGCTCGAAAAAGTGCCGGAGGAGCAGCGCGCGGACTTCCTGACCGAGCATCTGCAAGGGCAATTGCAGCATATTCTCGGTCTCGCGCAGCCGCCCGCGCCGGACAGCCGCTTCCTCGAGCTGGGGATGGATTCGCTGATGGCCGTGGAGCTGCGCAATCGCCTGCTCGGGCAATTCGGCGCCTCGGTCTCCATTCCCTCGACTGTCGTCTTCGATCATCCGACCGTCCGCGCGCTGGCCGAATATCTCGGCAGCCAAACGGCGGAAGGCGGCGCGGTCGAGGCGACCACGACTGATTCGGAAGCTCGAACAGATACGCCCGCAAAATCGGAAAAGGAGCTTGCGGCGCCGCCGTCATGAGCGGCCCCACGCCTCGCATGGCCCACAGCGGCACAGCGCGACAGCGAAGGAGCTTTTATGAGCAATTTTCTGAGCTTGCAGGCAATCGCCGAGACTAGCTTTCCTTGACAGAGCGTGTCTCGAAAGCTAGTACCGTTAACAGGTCGTTAATTCGGCCGCTCCGAGCTTTACGCTCGTGTCATATTTGTAATTCGCGCTCCGAAGGGCGGCTAGCACGGATGAAAATACATGCGTGCATGATCATCGGCCTGACGGCGGTCGGCGCGATACTCGCGCCCGCCCGCGCCGAGACTTTGCCATCGGCTCTGGCGAGCGCCTATGCCTATAATCCCGATCTCAACCAGCAACGCGCCGGCGTGCGCGTGCATGACGAGAGCGTCGCCAAAGCCTGGAGCGGCCTGCGGCCCAACGCCTCGGTGATCGCCGGCCTCGGCGCCATGCGGACCGAATTGCTGGTGCCGACGATTCGGCTGCCCTTCATGCATGAGCGCATCTATCTGCATAATGACCATGACGGCAATCCGCAGGCGGTGACCGTCAATGTCTCGCAGACGCTTTTCGACGGCGGCCGCACGCTCAACAATGTGAAGAAAGCCGAATCCACCGTTCTCTCGGCGCGCGCCAATCTGCGGCTGATCGAGCAGGCGGTCCTTCAGAACGCCGCGACCGCTTATATGGATGTGCTGCGCGACACGGCGATCTTGTCGCTGCGTCAGAACAATATTCGCGTGCTGGAGCTGCAGCTCGCCAACACGCGGGAGAGCGCGGCCGCCGGCTATCTGACCGAGACCGACGTCGCCCAGGCGGAAGCGGCTTTGTCGCAGGCGCGCTCCGATCTCTATGGCGCGCAAGCGCGGCTGAAGAGGAGCGCGGCCAGCTATCATCGCATCGTCGGCGAGGAGCCCAAGCGGCTTCAGCCCGCGGGCTCGGTGGAAAAGCTGCTGCCGCGCAGCGTCGAGGACGCCGTCGTCATCGCCACGGGCGGTCACCCCGGCGTGGAGGCGGCGCATCATCAGGTCGATGCGGCGCAATTCGCCGTCCATGCCGCGGAAGCGGATCTTCTTCCATCCGCCTCGGTGAGCGGCCAGCTCTCGCAGCAGAACGACTTCTTCCTGGGCCTGCCCGGATGGCGGCAATTCAGCTACGGCGTCAATGTGAACTTCCGCGTTCCGCTCTATCAGGGCGGCGCCGATTTCGCCTCGGTGCGCCAGGCGAAGGAGCAGGTGGGCCAGGCCCGCTTCGGCGTGGATATGCAGATGGGCGACGCGCGCGCCAATGTCGTCGGCAGCTACGCCTCGCTGGAGGCCGCCAAGCTGCAGATGAAGTCAGACCACGCCACGGTGAAAGCGGCGGAACTGGCGCTCAACGGCGTGCGCGAGGAGGCGAAGGTCGGCCTGCGCACGACGCTCGACGTTCTCAACGCGCAGCAGAGCCTGCTCCATGCGCGGGTGAATGTCGTCGTCTCACAGCATGACGTCGTCGTCGCCTCCTATGCGGCGCTGGCCTCGATCGGCAGGCTGAACCGGGCGGCGTTGAATCTGGACGTCGAGCATTACGACGCCGAGCAGCACTTCGAGAAAGTGCGTGGCAAATTCTTCGGCGTGGATACGCCCTAAAGAGCCATCGCGAAGAACGTCCCGATTAGGGACGGCTCCCTCAACGAGACGGCTTGGCGGCGACGAGCTCGCCGAAGAGATAGGCGTCCACTCTGAGCCCGACGGGCAGCTTGGCCTCGTCGTCGAGATCGACGAGCACCTGCAGGACCTTTGTATCGATGCGGTCGCCGGGACGTCCGGTCTGCACGATCTTCGAGCCCATTCGGGACGACACCCAGCTCACGCGGCCCTGGAACTTGCGACCAGGATAGGCGTCGCTGACCACTTCGACGCGCTGATCCGGCGTCACCTTGCCGATGTCGGTCTCGTCCACCTCGGCGCGAACCTTGAGGCCGCGCAGATCGCCGACAATGGCGACCGTCGTCGGCGGCACATTGGTGACGGTCTCGCCCACCTCATGGGTGCGGCGCAAGACGGTTCCCGCCACCGGCGATCGAATGAAAGTCTTGTCGAAGATCGCCTTCGCCGAGGCCAGCTCCGCATCGGCGAGCCGCAGCCGCGCGCGCGCGGCGTCGACGTCCTCGGAGCGGGCGCCCGTCTGCAATTGCGCGAGTCGCTGGGCGGCGACGGTGCGGCGCGCCTCGCTGGCGTCGAGATTGGCCTTCGCCTGATCGAGCATCGCCTGCGGCGAGACGCCCCGCTTGGCCAGCGGCTGCCGACGCTCATAGTCGCGACGCGCATATTTGAGCCCGGCGTCGGCTTCCGAGAGAGCGGCCTCGGCCTCGCGCAGCTCCTCGGCGCGCGCGCCATGCAGAATGCGGTCGAGCTCGGCCTGACGGAGCGCGAGCTGCGCCTGAGCGGAGGCGACGCGCGCGCTCTGCTCGGCGTTGTCGATGACGGCGATGACTTGCCCCGCCGTCACCTCGTCATTCTCGTCGACCTTGAATTCCTTGATCACGCCGACGATCTGCGCGGAGATCTCGCGCTCCTTGCTGTTGGGCTCGACGACGCCGGGCGCGGCGGCGACCCGATGTTGCGAGACGAGCTTGGTGCTCGAGGAAAGCGCCTGCTCCGCGCGGCCGCTCATCGTGGACGATACGGCGGCGAGGCCGACGAGAAGAAGAATGGCCGGCGACGGCCGATCGAGTTTCATGACGCGCTCCCTGCGCCGAAGGAATGGGACGACTCTGGAGGCTTATCGACGATGCGGCCGTCCTCCAGATGCAAGACGCGATTCGCGAACTGAAAAATACGAAAGTCATGCGTGACGATGACGACCGCGCGGCGGCTGTTGCGCGCGAGCGCCTGCAGAAGCTCCATCGCCTTCAGACCATTCTCGGAATCGAGCGCCGCCGTCGGCTCGTCGGCGATGAGTATCTCCGGATCGGCGGCGAGCGCGCGCGCGATCGCCACGCGCTGCTTCTGTCCGATGCTGAGCTCCGACGGAAAGGCGTCGATGCGATGACCGAGGCCGACGCTGCCGAGCAGCTCATGCGCCCGGACGCGCGCGACATCCTTCTCGACGCCCATGAGATCGAGCGCGACCATCACATTCTCCGTCGCCGTCAGCATCGGGAACAGATTATGCGCCTGAAAGATGAAGCCGAAATGTTGAAGGCGCAGCTCCGCCAGCCGATCTTCGTCGAGGGTCTCGGTCGACTTGCCGCATATGGTGATCTTGCCGGTGGTCGGGCGCAGCAGATGGCCGAGTATATGGACGAGCGTCGTCTTGCCGCTGCCGGAGGGACCCACGAGAAGCAGGACCTCGCCCGGAAGAATATCGATGTCGATATTCTTCAGAACCTGGACGGCGCTCGGCCCTTCGCCGAAATTGTGAACGAGGCCGCGCGCGCTCAAAATGGGCTGCATCATCGGAACACCTTCACCGGATCGACCGTCATCACCTTGCCGATCGAGCCGATCGAGGCGGCGACGCACATCAGCATCGTCGCCACGACGATTCCGAAGGCGAGCCAGAGCGGAACCTCCGGCGCGGAGCTGAGATGGCGGGTGAAGACGACGACGACCGCAATGACAGCGAGTCCGATCGCCGCGCCGAACACGCCGCCGAGCACGGCCTGCTGCACGATGATGCGATAGAGATAGGAGCGCGGGCCGCCCATGGCGCGAATGACGGCGTATTCCGGCAGGCGATCCATCGTGCTGGCGTAGAGCGTCTGCGCGACGATGACGACGCCGACGAGCAGCGCCAGCAGAGTCGAGCTGACCAGCGTGATGCCAGCGCCCGTGGTCACGAGCCAATAATATTGGCTGCGCCAGGCGAGCTGTCCCGCCGTCAGCACCTCGACCTCCGACATGCGCGCGGCGAGCGCCTCGGCCACGGCCTCGGGCTTATGGCCCTCGGCGACGCGCACCAGCACATAGGCGATGTCATTGTCCGGCGCATAGAAGAAGGATCGCGCCTTGGCCAGCGACATGAAGACATAAGGCGCCTGGGTGAAGGTCCTTATGCCGTCCGTGAAGCCGACCACGCGAATTCTGTGGCTGTTGATCTCGACCGTCTCGCCGAGCGTGCGAATGCCGAGCTTATCGGCGTAGAGGCGATCGATCACCGCGCCGTCCGGCTCCGCCAGCGCCTCTTTCGCGCTCGGCCCCTCGACCATGGCGAAGGGCAGGCCCATCGTCGCGTCAGGATCGATGCCGATGACGATGACAATCTGCCGAACGCCGTCCGGGCGCTTCAAAAAGCCGAAGTGGAGCATATAGGGCTCGGCCGCCGCGACCCCCTCCACCGACATCGCCTGAAAGCGCCGCCGCTCCTGCAGAGGCGTCGCGAGATCGACGCTGGGCACGCCTTCCGCCGTGATCCAGAGATCGGCGCCCGCGTGATCGACGACGGTCGAGATCGTATGGACGAAATTCAGCAGCATGCCGAGCTGAATGCCCATCAATATCGTCGAGAATGCGATGCCGGTGAGGGTGATCGCGAAGCGGATGCGGTCGTGGACGAGATTTCGCCATGCGATGAGCAAAGTCATGCGCGCGCCTTTCGACGCGGCGGCCGAGACGCTCTCAGCCCGACTTTTCAACGCAAATAGGGTATCGCCGGACACATCGACCCTTTCCACCTCGCCGCCAGCCGCCCCTAGGGGACATTGCGGCGCCCTCGGAAAATACTCAAGCCGAGGCGCATTCCTCGCCTCGGGGCGGAAGAGGGGCGTCCTCCGTCGCACAAGCTATTATAAAGCCATCGCTTTCTATAGTCTCGACAGCATAGGCGAACATGGTTTCCCGATCCTGGATTCGAACGCTCCCGTCTGGCGAAAAATCGACCGCTTCGAGCGATTTCAGCCTTCCGTCGACGCCGGAGCCGAGCAGCTTTCCCACCGCCTCCTTCGCTCCCCAGAGCCGGGTGATCCATTCGGCGCGGCGGGCCGCTCCGAGCGCCTTCACCTTCTCGCGCTCGTCAGGGCCGGCGACGGCGGCGAGAAATCCGTCGTCCCGATCGGCGATCCGCTCTATGTCGACGCCGACGCGCCCGCTATGGGCGGCGGCGATCGCCCGATCTTCGCAATGGGCGATGCTGACATGGGGCAGGGCCTCGCGCCCGTCCGCGCCGGCGACATAGGGGCGGCTGGCCGGATCGGATCGGACGAGGATCGCGGCCGGATGCGCCATTTCGGCCCCCGTACGGTTGCTGATCCAGCGCCGGGCGCAATCCTTGGCGACCGCGCGGCCGAGCAGCCATTGGCGCTGGCGCGCCGGAAAACGGGCGTGACTCTCATAGACGGCGGCCTCCTCGAGGCCGAGGCAATCGCGCGCGAGCATTCGCGGATCGAATTTGCCGAGATCGGGCTCGGCGAGGTGGAGGACCAGCGGGCCGTCGGCCGTGTCGCCGACCGGCGCGGGGCGGCCGAGCAGAAATTGTCCGGGCGCGCGGCGGTAATCGACGAGACGCCGCTCCCATTGGAATTTCCAGCAGCGCAGATCCGCGATGCGCATCCAGACGCCGCCTTCGCCATCC
Source organism: Methylosinus sp. R-45379 (assembly GCF_001644125.1). Taxonomy (NCBI): domain Bacteria; kingdom Pseudomonadati; phylum Pseudomonadota; class Alphaproteobacteria; order Hyphomicrobiales; family Methylocystaceae; genus Methylosinus; species Methylosinus sp. R-45379. The sequence continues at coordinate 25,209 of NZ_LUUM01000269.1, read as the reverse complement.
TCCGCCTCGACATCGGCGTGAATGGTCTTGCCGTCCGTTTTCCGAAGCTCGATGCGCACGGGGACGAGCGTTCCCGCGGGCGGCGTCGGCCGGTAGAGCTCGAGCTTGCCGAGCCCCACGGGAAAAGCATAGCGATCGCGCTGCATCGCATAGACGCCGACCATTTGGCAGATGGCGTCCAGCACGCAGGGCTGCAGCAGCAGCTGAAGCTCCGCTGTGGAGCGAAACAGGCCGGCTGGCGAGGGGATGCGCAAATGGCCGGCGATGCGCCGATCCTCGACGAAAACCTCGCCGAAGAGGCAGCGGAAGGCCGGGCCATGGAACAAATGCCGCTCGGCGTAGAGGCTCGCGGCGTCGACCCTGAGCGCCGTTCCCGCGTCGAGCGCGCCGAAATCCGGGAACAGCTCCAGCAGATAATGGCGGCCGAACAGCAGAGTCGCCTCGACCGACGGCCCGCTCTGACCTTCCGCGCGAATGGCCGCGCGCACGAAAGTGGCCTCGCGCTGCGGGTCGTAGCGGTCGAGACGGGCTTCGATCGTCAGAATCGTGGCCTCGACATCGACGAGATCGATCCATCTCGTCGCCTTGATCTCCTCGACGCCGATGAGCCCCTGTCCCGGAACGACACAGGCGGCGACCTCCGCCATTACCTCTATGCTCATCATCATCGGCAGCACGGGCAGGCAGGCCGAGAGCGGCTTGACGCCGGGCGCGTGAACAAAGGCGTGGTCGGCGAGATAGAGGTCCTCGTCGAGATGCAGGATGCGCTCGACGAGGACGCTCTCGCCGGGCGTCGCGGCGATGACGCGTCCGACGAAAGGCAGCGCGCCGCGGCGCCTCGACACTGTCCGATCCTGCGCTTCGAGCACGGCGTCCATGCGATCCGCGCTCAGATCTTCTCGAGCACGAGGCCGGTCGCGGTGAGACCGGGGCCGAAGCCCAGCGCCACGACATGCGCGCCGGTGGGAATGGAGCGCTCCTCGACGATCGCCTTCAGAATATGCGGCACGGTGGCCGAGGACATATTGCCATTCTCGAAGAACACATTCTTGCTCATCGCCACCTGATCGTCGTCGAGCTTCAGCTCCGACTGGATATGCTCGACGATCTTGGGTCCGCCCGGATGAATGGCGAAATAGAGCCGGCTGCGCTCGCGCTCGAAATCGAGCCCGGCGCGATGCAGAAGATCCTCGACAAAGCCTTTGACCGCGGCCTTGATGACCACCGGCACCATGATCGACAGGCTCATATGGAAGCGCGTCGGACCCGGCACCCAGGTCATGTCGTCGGCGGAGTCGGGAAGGAGATGCTCGTTATAAGCGAGCACTTTGAGGCCGGAGAGACCTTGGTTCCTCAGATAATCCTCGGTGACGGCGGAGTATTTGATGAAGCCGTCCGCGAACAGCGTCATGGTGATGATGTTCTGCGCGGTGAGCTCCTCGGCGTCGCGATGCGCGGAGAGAATCTCCGTATGCACGATATCGACGCGCTCCTTGGGCGGCGTGACGCCCATATGGGAGGAGGCGAGAAAGCCATGCGCCATGCGTATGGCCGGAAAGGCGCCGTAGCAGCCCATATGATAGCTGTGCGTGACCGTCGTGCGCAGCCAGCCCTTTTTCGCGGTCATGCGCTCGACCGGGCTCGGCGCGAGATAGCCCGAGCAGGTGACATGGATGAGATCGTCCGGCGCCTCGAAAGCGTCGGCGTACATTTTCTCGAGGCAATCATCCGCGACGTGGGCGTAGCTCTCGTGCCGCGCCTTCAAATCCTTCGGATTGAGATCGCGGTAATTGTCGAAGAGCCGCATATATTCTTCTTCCGGCTCGTTGACGGAGAATTCCCCGTCGGCGAAGACGATGTCCTTGAGGCGCGGAAAAAAGACGAGCTGTCGCGCTTTCACGACAGCGGGAGACAGGCCGTAGTTCGAGAATTTCTGCCTGATCTCCTGATGCTTGGCGAAAAACGCCTCTTTGTCGGTAAGGCCGTTGCGCGAGCAGAAGGCGCGCGCGAATCCATAGGCGCTGAGCTCCAGCGTCAGCCCCTGCGGCGTCGGATCGGCCATGCGCACCGGAACGAAATCGGTGAGACAACAAGCATTTTTAACGCTGGCGCGCGTCAAGCGCTCGGTAAGTGCAAAAGACATTTCTCAACCCCCTCTTCGACCCGCCCGCTTCGACGCCTTACTGGCGCAGCGCCAATTGCGCTATTTTCTGCATGCTCGCCGCGACGACGATCTCCGGATTTCCGGTTGCGCCGCGCGCCAGCTCGTCCAGGCATTCCTGCCGCCCCTGCTCGATCTCGAGCGTGCGAATGTCCTTGGACTCGTAGAGCCGGCGCAATTCGTCAGTGACCATGCCGCCGTTCCACGGCCCCCAATTGATCGCGACGACATGCGTTTTCGGCCATTCGAGGCTCAGCCGCGAGGCGAGCTTGTTCAGCACCTCATTGGCCGCGCTATAGTCGCTCTGGCCGGCGTTGCCGAAACGCCCCGCGATCGACGAGAAAAACAGCAGGAAGCGCAGCCCTTCGGGACGCAGCTTCTCGATCAGCGTGAAGGCCGGCGTCGCCTTGGTCGTGAAGACGCGATCGAAGGAGTCGAGCGTCTTGTCGCGAATGAGGCGATCGTCGAGCACGCCGGCGCCATGCAGCACGCCGTCTATGCGGCCGAAGCGCGCATAGACATCGTCGATGAGCCGGCCGAAAGCGTCGGCGTCGGTGATGTCGAGCGAATGATATTCGACGCGCGCGCCGGCAGAAATCATCGCCTCGAGATTGGCGAGGATCTGGCGATCCTTCAGCATGCGCTTCCAGACGCGCTCGATCTCGACGGGTTTGACCTTCGGATTTTCGGCGCGCAGCCTGCCGATCAGAAACTCTTTCAGCTCGCTCGCGGAAAGTCGCCGCGTCTCCTCGGGCTCCGCCGCCGGCGCCGGGCTGCGTCCGACGAGGACGAGTCGCGGACGATAGGCGGAGGCGACCGCTCTCGCTATATCGGCGGTGATGCCATAGGCGCCGCCGGTCGCGAGAACGACGGCCTCGGGATCGAGGCGCAGGCTCTCGATCTCGGCCGCCGCGGCGCTCGCCTGGGCGAGATCGAGCGTCCAGCGCCCGTCCTCGGTGAGACCGATCTCGAGTGGCGAGGCGCGCAGGCCGGCCTCGATCATCAGCTCTCGCGCGATCTTGTCCGCCGCGAGATGCGGATCGACATCGATGCAGCGCACGCGCAAATCCCGCCATTCCTGCGCGGCGGATTTGGCGACGCCGAGCGAGCCCGCCGCCGCGGCGGAAAACCTTTGCTGTCGCCGCAGGCCGAATTGACCGTCGAGCGCCGTCACATTGACGAGCCAGCCGCCGCCGCGGCCCGCGCTGTCCTTCAAATCCCCTTCGAAAGTCTTGAGCAGCTGAAACAGATTGCGCGCGCAGTCGAGCCGGCGCCGATCGTCCACGCCCTCGGCGTCGAGCCCGGCGAGGTTGAACAGCGCGCCGACGCGATGGCGGCCCTCGGCGAGACGCGTCGCCAGCGCCTTCACCCCTTCGGGATCGGCGAAGTCGATCGTCATCGCATCCGTCGCGAGCTGGGCGGTCTCGTCGCCGGGCAGCGCCCGCCAGACCTGATAGCCGCGCGCCTTCAGCGCTGCGTCGAGCGCCTCGGCGACCGGCGTCGCCTCGCCGACGACGAGGATCACGCGCTCGTAAGGATAGCCGTCCATCTCCGACGCCCGCGCGGCGCGCGGCGCGGCGAGGGGGCCGAGCACATAGCGAAGCGTTTCTTCGGAACCCACTGTCTCATTATTGGACTCCACCGTCCCCAGCGGGGACAGAGACGACGGAGCCGGAGATTTTTTTGCCGAGTCGGACCCTTCCGTTTCCGCGCGGCGCGCCTGCAGGCCGTCGTACCATTCGACGACGGCGTTCAATGTCTTGAGGCCGGCGAGCTCGTCGAAGATCGTCTCTTCGTCCTGCCCCTCCATGAAGGGGAAGCGATCCTTGAGCTGATTGAAAATCTCGATCCGCTTGATGGAGTCGACGCCGAGATCGGCCTCCATATGCGCGTCGAAATCCAGCATTTCCGCCGAATAGCCGGTGCGCTCGATCATCGTCGCGAGAAGCTCGGCTCTGAATTGCGCGGTCGGCGGCATTTCGATCGACGCGCCCTCGGCTTTCGGGGCCGCGGCTCCATTGATGCGTGGCGGCGCCTCGGCGATGGGCGCAGCAGAGACGATGGCGGCTCCATTGGCGGCCGCTCCATTGACCGCAGCGAGAACCGCCTCGGGCAGCACGGGCACCGGCACGCTCGGCGTCAGCAGCCGATGCGGCGCGGACGGCGCCGGTTCGGCGTGCTGCGGCGCTTCGAACCGGGCGGGCTCCGGCGCCTGCTCCAACGCCTGCTCGAAGTAAGCGTCGGAGCCGGCGTCGGCGGATAGGAGCCGTTCCTGCAAGGCGATGAAGCGCTGCAGCGTCACTTGCTGCTCGCGCTGCAATTCGATGAGTTGCGTCAACTCGCTGCGCATCCGCGCCATCGTCGGCGGCGAGCCTCGTGGACTCGCCGCGACGGGCGCGGGATCGCCGGATTTCGGCTCGCGGTCGTTCACGGACTCTCTCCTTCGATGCAGGATCGGCGTCGCTGCGACGCCATTCGATTCGATGGGCTTTCGGGGTCCGCTCGCGCCATTGACGGCGACGGGCGCGGGCGGCTTCTCGCTCGGAATGCGGATCGGCTCGGGCGCCGAGTTTTTCTCGGCCGTTGGGGCCGGAGCGCGCCAAGGGACCGCCTTTCCGCCGCTGACGCGCCAGACGGAGGCCGGCGGATCGGCCGCCGCCTCGGCCTTTTCGAACAGCGCTGGTAGACCGATCTCCGCAAAGCCCCGATGACGGAACCATTGCGCCAAATCCACCGGCAGGCCGAGCGTGATCGCCTGGGCGAGCAAATGGCCGAATTGCAGCCATACCGGGCGCTCCGGCGCGTCGACGGCGAGCGTCACATGCTCTCGCTTGCCGAGAATGCGATCGACGAGGCCGCTCAGAACCATTCCCGGCCCCGCCTCGATGAAGACGCGCGCGCCGGCCTCGTAGAGGCGCTCGATCTCCTCGACGAAACGCAACGGCTCGGCGATATGGCGCGCCAGCAGCGCCTCTATCTCCCGCGCCTCGCTCGGATAGGGAGCGGCGGTCGTATTGCTGTAGACGGGCAGCTTCGGCGCCGTGAAGGCGGTTTTCGACAATTGCGCGGCGAGGCGCGCCTGCGCCGGGGCCATGGCGGCGCAATGAAAGGCCGCCGTCACCGGCAGGCGCTTGGCGCGCAGACCCTGCTCGCGGAAAGCTTCGACCGCTCTGTCGATCGCCGCGCCGCCGCCGGCGACGATCGTCTGGTCGGGCGCGTTGAGATTGGCGATCGCGACCTCGAGGCCGAGCGAATGGATCACTTGCGCGACGCGCGCCTCATCGGCGGCGACGGCGGCCATCGTCCCGCCATCCGCCGCGGCGGCCTCGGCCGAAATCAGGCCGCGGATCTGCGACAGACGCAGCAGATCGTCGCGCGAGATCGCGCCGGCGACGCAGAGCGCGACATATTCGCCATAGGAATGGCCGGCGACGAAATCGGGCGCGAGGCCGAATTCGGCGAGAAGATCATAGGCGGTGAGATCGGCGAGTCCGAGCGCCGGCTGCGCGACGCGCGTATCGTCGAGTTCCGCTTTGCGACGCTCGCGCTCCTCCTCGGAAAAGCTCGGGAGCGGGTAGATATATTGCGAGAGCCGCTGCGGCAGCGCGCCCGCGAGAGCCTGATCCGCGTGCTCGAAGACGCCGTAGCTCGACGGGCGCGACATGACGAGATCGCTCAGCATGTCCAGCTTCTGCGAACCCTGTCCGGGAAACAGCATGCAGACGCCGCCGGCCGGCGCCTGCGCGCCGCGATCGTGGAAATAGATCCCTTGCGGCGCTTTGATCGTGCGCTTGCCCTTGCCTTGGCGCAGGAAGAATTCGAGCTTCGATTTCAGATCCTCGACCGAGGTCGCGACGATCGCCAGCCGGCTCACCGGCTCGCCGGCGGGCAGGCGGATCGCCTGCTCGTCGAGATGCAGCGAATAGGCGAGCTGCCCGAGCGCGAGAAGGTCTGGATGGACGAGCCGCTCGAGAAGGCTCTGCGCCGCGCGCTCGACCTCGGCGCCGTCGGCGCGCGTCACCAGGATGATCTCGGCGGCGCGCGGCGTGAAATTCTCGACGTCGCTTTCGCGATAGCCGCCGTCATATTCCTCGAGGATGGCGTGGAAATTGGTGCCGCCGAAACCAAAGGCGCTAACGCCGCAGCGCCGCGGCTCATCGGGCGAGCGCGCGAGCCATGGCCGCGCGCTTGTGTTCACATAGAAGGGCGTCTGCGCGAAATCGACGCGCGAGCTGGGCTTGTCGACGCCGAGCGTCGGCGGCAGCACGCGATGTTTCAACGCCAAGGACGCTTTGATGATCGCCGCGAGGCCGGCCGTCACCTTGGTATGGCCGATCATCGATTTGACCGAGCCGACCGCGCAGGACTGACGCGCCGCGCCATCCTCGCCGAAGACCTGGGTCATCGACTTGATCTCGCATTTGTCGCCGACGGCCGTGCCGGTGCCATGCGCCTCGATGAGCGCGACGCTCGCCGGACTGACGCCGGCTTTCTCATAGGCGCGCTGCAGCGCCAGGGCCTGGCCTCTATTGTCCGGCGCGGTCAGGCTGCGATTGCGGCCGTCGCTCGAGCTGCCTACGCCCTTGACCACCGCATAGATGTGATCGCCGTCCCGCTCCGCGTCGGAGAGGCGTTTCAGCACGATCGCCGCGACGCCTTCGCCGAGCACAATGCCGTCCGCCGCATCCGAGAAGGGGCGGCAGACGCCGGTCGGCGACAGCGCATGGGTCTGGGCGAAGGACATGAAGGCCATGCAGCCATTGGCGCCGTCTATGCCGCCGACCAGGGCCACGTCGGCGTCATGCGACTGCAGCTCGCGAATGCCGGCGTCGAGCGCGGCGAGCGAGGAGGAGCAGGCCGCATCGACGGTGAAATTGGCGCCGCGCAGATCGAGGCGATTGGAGACGCGGCCCGCGGCCACATTGGCCAGAAAGCCGGGGAAGGAGTCCGGCGTCCATTGCGGCAGCTCCTTTCCATGGAGAGAGGAGACGATATGCGCGCGCGTCTCCTCCGAGAGGCCGGCGACCTTCGGCAGATAATGCGAGAGCAGCGTGCGGAAGACGTAGAGCGTTCCGAGCTCGTTCATCGCGCCGCTGGCGAAGATCGTCGCGGTGCGGTCCTTGGGGAAAGGCCGGCGATCGAAGCCGGCGTCCGCCAGCGCTTGCGTCGCGACATGCAGCGCCAGCAGCTGCACCGGCTCTATCGAGGGCAGGCTCGCCGGCGGAATGCCATAGGCGGTCGGATCGAAGGCGATCTCGTCGAGGAAGGCGCCCCATTTCGAATAGACGCGATCCGGCGCGCGGGCCGTGTCGAAGAAATCGCTCGGACGCCAGCGATCCTCGGAGACCTCGCGGAACATGCAGACCGATTGGACGATATTGCGCCAGAAGGCGCGCGCATCCTTCGCGCCGGGCATGACGCAGGCCATGCCGACGATGGCGATGTCCTCGCCCTTTTCTCTCGTGGCGCGCGCGCTCGCCGCCTCGGCCATGGCGCGCCGCTTCGCGAGCAGCTCGGCGGAGCCTTGCGAAACCTCTTCGTGCAACTCGGCGATCGAGAGCGTGTCGCGACGCAGGCGCGCGACCTCGCCCATCATATAGAGGCCTTCGCGCCGCTGCGCCTCGACATCCAGCTCGACATAGCGGCCGGTTTCGTCGAGGCCCTTCTGCTCGCCCTTATGCGCGAGGCCCTTGGATGCGATGCGCAGACGGCCGACATTGAGCAGCTCCAGCGCCACCAATATCTCCTCGTCCGACTTCCCCTCGCGAATGAGCCGCCGGCGCGTCGCGTCGAACTCGTCGCAGAAGGGCGTCGCGGCGCAGCGCGTGTAGAGGCCGACGCCCGATTGCAGAAGCGCCGTCTCCTCGCAGCGCAGCGCGCGATTCTGGAACTCCTCGAGGATCGCGCCGGCGCTCACCGCCTCGCGGGTGAAGAGATAGGCCGTGCCCATCAGCACGCCGATCTTCATGCCGCGCGCCGCGAGCGGCGCAGCGAGGCAGGAGACCATCGCCGCCGATAGGGCGTCATGCACGCCGCCGGCGAAGAGAATCTGCACCGAGCGCGGATCGTCGATCTTGGCGTCGGCAAGAATCTCGATCACGGATTCCCATAGGACGAAGCTCGTGCGCGGGCCGGTATGGCCGCCGCATTCGCCGCCCTCGAAGATGAATTTTCTCGCGCCCTCCTTCAAGAAACCCTGCAGCAGGCCAGGCGAGGGAACATGCAGAAAGGTCGAGACGCCGAGCGCCTCGAGCTCGCGCGCCTGGCTCGGACGTCCGCCGGCGATGATCGCGAAAGGCGGCTTGGTTTCGGAAATGGCTTCGATCTGCTCCTGGCGCAGCTCCAGCGGCGTGAAGCCTAGCATGCCGACGCCCCAGGGCGTCTCGCCCATGAGCGCCTTCGTCTGCGTGAGCAGCGCGCGCGCCTGCGGCCCACGCAGCACCGACAGAGCGAGAAAGGGCAGGCCGCCGCCATCCGCCACGGCGCGCGCGAAAGGCGCGACATCGCTCACCCGCGTCATCGGCCCCTGGGCGATGGGATAGCGCACGCCGAGAAGGGTCGCGAGATCGGAGCCTTCTGCGAAAAGCCCGTCGACGCCCGGCGCGGCTGTCTCCAGCGTCTCGGCGATGGCGGCGACGGCGCGCCCGGTCGAGCCATAGCGGCGCGCGAATCCGCCCGCGAAGGCGATGTCCTGACCCAATGGCAGAACAGGGTCTTCGCCCTGCGACGCCCGGCGCAGCAGCGCCCGCCAATCCTCGCCCTCCGCGACAGCGCGCTCCAGCGCGCGCAGCTTCTCCCTTCCGTGCCGGCTCGAAAGCCGCACCATTGAGGAGCCGTCGCCGATGACGACCGTCTCACCGCCGTCCAGCCGGCTCCATGAAGCGGCGAGAGCCGGCGCCCCATAAGGCCCTTCCTCGGTGAGCCAGAGCTGCTCGGAGAGCACGACGCCCGCCGCGCCGGCGAGCGCCGCCGCCGCGGCGCTGCGCGGCCCTATGCCGCCCTCGACCCAGAAGGGGATGCGAAGCGCGCCGGAAAATTCCTGCAACAGTATGAAAGACGAGGATTTGCCGATCCGGCCGCCGGCCTCCGCGCCCTTGACGACGACGCCGTCATAGCCCGCATCCTGCGCCGCCAGCGCGCTTTCGAGATCATAGGCCTCGAGAGCGACGAAGCGGGCGAATCGCGTCGCGCTCGCACGGATCGCCGCGGCCTCGTCACGCGAGACCCCGGCGACGACGAGAACATCGACGCTTCCGTCCACCAGTCGCTCGAGCTCCGCGACGCTCGCCACGCTCGAGAACTGTGCGTCCCAACGCAGCCCCCATCGTCCGGCAGCCGCCTTGTCGTGAAGGCGCGTGAGCGTCGCGCGGAGCTCGTCGTGATCGGCGTCCGCTCCAATGTCGAGAAGCCCGGAGCCGCCGGCCCTGCTGACCGCGACGATAATTTCGGCGTTTCTGCATCGACTGGGAGAAACAGCCGCTACTCGCTCCATGTCTCAGCCCCACCCATTCGCGCCCGCGGACGCAACAAGCACCATTGCAAAGGCGTTATTTCTTCAAACATCGAAGCTGATAGTTGCGCTTTCCTGGAAAGCAACACCAAATTTGTGCGCCGCACCCAGAAACAGGGCAGTATGCTTAAATATACGGCTTCGAAAAGCCGGAGAGCAAAACTCCCTCCGACCTCATGATCTGCGATCCAATTCGATCTGCGTCGCCCTGATGCAGATCGCGCCGGCTCGTTTCTCGTCGCCGGCACAGTCGCTCATCGATGTCTCCCCAAAAGCAAGCTCTACGCCATCCCTTTACGGCACAGGGCAAAAACGCTCGCCGAAGCCGATCCGAAGATCGATATTCCTTCCGCTGGAGACGTCGAAGCCGACGGGCCGAGCCGGACCATGCGCATATTTGGACGAAGCTGCTGTGACTTGGCGCACATCTTGGTTTCCGATAATGATGATGATGCGGAGCGGACGACGAGTCCGTCGCCTGTTTGCGCGCCGCAGCGAAGCGTCGCCCCGGTCGATTTCAATAATTCATCGAGGAAAGGTCGGCCCCGTGACGTCACGTCCCAAATTCGCGATCGTCACCATAGGAAGCGGCTCCTATCTCGGCTCGACGGTCCATGACGCCACGCTCGCCAATGCGCTCCGCCGCCGCGGTTACGAGGTCGTCGTCTATTGGATGCTCGAAGAGACGCCCGAGCTTCTCGCCGCTGGAGTCGAGCAGAGAATGTTGTGCCACGGCACGCGCTATCAATTCTCGCGCCCTTCGGAATTCATGGATCGCATCATCGGGCGCATCGCCTTTCGACTGCCGCGGAAATTGCGGCGCGCCGTCGCCCAGGGCGTTCCGGGCTTCGTCGAAAATCTCATGCGCAATCTGGTCCGCTCGCTGTTTTGCTACGAGCAGACCGATGTCGCTCTGGCGAAGAGGCTCGCGCGCTTCATCGAGCAGGACGGCGTCACCCATGTCAAAATGGGCTTCGGCTCGATCGGCTCGCTGGCGCTAGAGGCGCAAAAGCACACGCGCAAGCCGTTCGACTATCTGGTGACGTTCCAGGGCGACGAGGAATTCGCGAGCCTCGCGGAGGCCTGCGGCGTGATGGATATTTATCGGCGCCGCGTGGACGAGGCGGTGCGAAACGCGCGCTGGCCGGCGATCGTCCTCAGCCGGCATTATGCGTCCCGCCTCGTCGACGATCTTCGTCTCGACGGCTCTCGTCTCGAGATTCTCTATTGCGGGATCGAGCCGCCGAAGGAAGGGCCGGCTCCCGATTTCTCGGTTCTGACGGAAAGCTTTCCGCGTCTGCGGCGCGATCTTCCGATCCTCGCCTTCGTCGGCCGCCAAGAGAGCGAGAAGGGCATCGACCTTCTTCTCTATGCGGCGAAGATCCTTCTCGCCCGCGGTCTCCGCTTCCAGCTGGTCATCTGCGGCGCAACGGCGAAGGGCCTCGCCTATCGCACCGCGATCCACGACATTGTGACGCATCTCGGCATTGATCTCCACCATTCGGGCGCCGTGTCGACAGCGACGCGCGACGCTCTTTTCGCGCATTGTCGGTGCGCCGTGTGCCCCTCCATCAATGGCGAGCCCTTCGGGCTGGTCGTCGCCGAGGCGATGAGCCTCGGCGCTCCGGCGGTCGTTCCGGATTATGGCGGCGTCGCCGAGGTGGTGGCCGATGGCGGCCGCGCCGGCGGATTGATCTTTCGATGCTGGGACAGCGGCGATCTCGCGCGCCAGCTCGAACGCCTGCTGACCGACGACGCCCTGCATGCCGAGCTCGCCGACAATGCGCCCCGCGTCGCCGCGCGCTTCTCGACCGAGAATATGGTCGACGGATTTCTCGCGCATATCGGCCTGCGAGAGCAGGCCGCGCCGCAAATTCTCCACGAGGACGCGACGAGCCTCTAGAAAGGGCGAAAGCACGCCCATTGAACGCCGCCCATTATGACGCTATATTGCGTCATAATATTCGGCGGCCAGCGGAGGCGGAACCATGAGCCTGGCTCGATATGCGGATGATGGGATTTTCGCGCCCCGCAAGATCGCGGACATGCTCCGCACCTCGAGCGAGGAGATCGCCCGCACCGCCGGCCTGGGCAAGGACGCCGTGCAGCGCGCCAGCCGGCTTCGCTCCGATAAGACGCAGCGTCGCCTGCGGGAGATGGTCGAGGTCCTCAACAAGGTCGAGTCGCGCTTCGGCTCGGCGCTTCTGGCCTATGCCTGGTACCGCTCGGAACCGCTCGCCGGCTTTTCCGGCTTCACCGCCATGCAGCTCGTCAAAAGCGGCCGGGCGGACGAGGTGCTCGATTATATCGACGCCGTCGATGCGGGCGTCCACGCCTGAGCGCGGCCATCACCTATAGGGGCAAGCTCTATCGAGCGCTCAATCCCGTCTATGCGCGCGAGCCGCTCTCGGGCTACGGGGCCGCTCTGCATGGCGGTCGCTTCAATCCCAAAGGCGTTCCCGCGCTGTATTGCTGCCTCTCCATCATGACGGCCATTCGGGAGGCCAATCAGGTCGGCAGTCTGCAGCCCACCACGCTCGTGTCCTACGACGCCGATCTCGAGCGCATTTTCGATGCGCGGGATGCGAAGGCGCTCGCGAGCGAAGGCATGGACGCGACCGCGCTCGCGGCTTCGATCTGGCGCGACGAGATGCGCGCGAGCGGCGAAGCGAGAACACAGAGCTTCGCCCGGCGGCTGATCGGCGCTGGCTATTGCGGGCTGCTGGTTCGCAGCTTCGCCCCGGGAACGAGCGAGGACGATCTCAACCTCGTGCTCTGGTCGTGGGGAAACGCCCCTCCGTCCTATCTGTCGCCGATCGACGACGAGGGTCGGCTGTCGAGGTGACGCGAAAGAAGCTGGCGCTATCTCGCATGCTCGTCGAGAAACTTGCGGCAGGCGTCGAAGTCCTGCCGATAGCCTTCGGGCAATTTCACTTTCTTGGCCCGCGAGAGATTTTGCGCATAGGCGACCATTTTCTCGGTTGGCGCTTTGGCGCGACCGGCGCGCTCTTCGCCGCCGCTCTCCTGCGATGCGGGTGATTTCGCCTTCGACGCACGACGCCGCGGACTCGCGCTCGCGCTCTTTGGCGCCGCGGCGCGAGCGTCGGCCGGTCCGCTGCGACGGCTGCGCCCCGATCGACGCGCCGGCGCCGAGGTCGTCAGCTCGACTTTTCCATTCGATTTTTCGACCAGAGCGTCGATCAGCTCCCGCGCGGCGGTGGCGACGCCATCGATGACAGCGTGATAATCCGCCTTGCCGACGAGAATCTCATCGAGGCGCATCTCCCACAGAGCCGTCGTCGCGGGATCGACCAGCGCGGGCGCGGCGCCACGCAGCAGCTCGAACAATTGCAGCCCGGCGGGCGTCGGCAGCACCAGCTTGCCATCCGCTGTAAACAGATTCTGCCGCTTCAATCCCTTGATGATCTCTGCCCGCGTCGCGGGCGTGCCGATCCCCTTGGCTTCCTTCAGCCGGTCGCGAAGCGCGACATCATCGACGAAGCGCCATGCATTCTGCATCGCATCGACGAGCGTGCCTTCATTGTATCGAGGCGGCGGCTGCGTTCTCTTCGCTTCGACGCGCGGCTCGGACAGGGTCGCGCGCTCGCCGTCGCGGAGCGCGGGCAGCGTCTGCTCGGCCTCGGTCTCGGCGTCCGGCTCGATCGCCTGATAGACCGCCTTCCAGCCGAGCCGCAGCGGAATCCGCCCGACGGCGCGAAATTCGGCCGCGCTTCGGCCCGCGATCGGAACCGCCATTGTAACGATGGTCTGCCGATATTCGTAATCGGGCATGACGGCGGCCAGATAGGAGCGGCAGATGAGCGCGAACAGGCGCTTCTCATCCTCGTCGAGACGCGCCAAGCGGACTTCGAGATCGTCGAGAACATTGACGTTGGGCACGACCGCATGATGCGAGACGCCCTCCAGCGCCTTGTCGCAGAAATGGCCTGACTTGCCGCGCCGGATCACGGGAGCGGCGATCTCGAGCCGCGCGAAGCCGCGCAGGCGCGTCAGCGCGGCGACGATCGCCGGCGCGTCGCCGATCTGATTTTCGCTCAGATAGCGCGCTTCCGCCCGCGGATAGGTGATGAGCTTCTTGCCGTCGCCATCATAGAGCGCCTGCGCTACGGACAGCGTCTTGTCGGCGGTCCATCCCCAGCGCTGGCCGCAGGTCTTCTGCAAGGATGGGAGATCGAAGAGACGCGGCGGCGCCTGCCGCTTTTCATCGACGGCGACGCCGAGAGGCCCCTGATGGCCGCTGGCGGCTCTGGCGATCGTCTCGGCCTCGGCGCGCGTCTTGATCCGCGCCTTGACCGCCGGAGCATGGCGCATCAAAAAGCTGCCGCCTTCGACGGTCGCGGTGGCGACGACCTCGAAATAATCCTCCGGCCGGAAATTGCGGATCTCCAATTCGCGAAGGCAGACGATCGCCAAGGTCGGCGTCTTGACCCTGCCGATTCCGATCACGCCGCGAACGCCGGGAGAGAGCAATGTCTTCGTCGCCGTCCGCGTCAGCGACAGGTTGAAGATCTGATCGGCCTGCTGGCGCGCCACCGCCGCCTCATAGAGCGGGCGCATGTCGGCGTTGGGCTTCAGCCGGGCGAAAGCCTGCTGCAGCGTCTTCGGGTCCTGGGCGGTGAACAGAGCCCGCCGCACACGCCCGCGATAGCCGAGATGGTCGAGGATTTCCTGGCCGATCAGCTGCCCTTCGCGGTCGCAGTCGGTCGCGAGTATCACATCGTCGCAGGCGGAGAGCGCCGTCGCTATGGCCCGGAGCTTCGCGGACTTATTGCCTTGCGAGGCTTCGCGAGTCGGATAGAGCCCGTCCGGCTTGAGGACGACGCAGGACCAGCGCTTCCAGACGGGGTTGATCTCCTCGGGCTCGGCCAAGCGAAGCAAATGGCCCTCGGCCGGCAGAATCTGCCCGAAGCGCGCGCCGAGAGCCGCGCGAAGATCCTTCGCCTGACTGGCCTTTTCCGTGATGATCAGTGTCGCCATGCGCCAATGCCGAATCGAACAGAGTTTCAGCGTAGCGCATATTCGAGAACGAACAAAGAACAAAAGCACATCCGCGCCCATGGATGAGAACGTCCGCAAAATCCGTTGTGGCGTCCGCTCCACCGATATATATCGAGCTGACATAGCGATAGCGAGGGTGCGTCATTGAGCCACGAGGAAAGAGTTCGAGCGCCGAAGCGCTTTCGCATTGGTCTTTCGGGCTGTGGCGGCGGCCTCGAATCCGTGTCGACATCGCAATTGCTCGCGCTCGCCGAACATGTCGATGCGCTCGGCTTCGATGCGATCTGGATCAATGAGGAGCATTTCCAAGGCAGCATCATCGAGGTCGAGGGGCGGCGCTGTCACTCGCCCATCGCGCTCGCCGCCGCGATCCTCGCCCGCACAAAGCGCCTGCGCGTCGGCTTCTCAGTGCTGCTGCTGGCGCTTCACCATCCCATTCGCCTCGCCGAAGAGATTGCGACGCTCGATGTCCTATCGGACGGCCGCGTCGATTTCGGCGTCTCGCGCGGCGGCAATGGCCGATATCTCGACGCCTATGGCGTGCCGGCGGAGAATGTGAACACGCTGTTTCGTGACAATCTCGCGCTCATTCGACGCGCCTGGACCGAGGAGAAGATCACGATCGGCGAAAGCGCGCTCTCCATCGAGCCCAAGCCCGTGCAACATCCGCATCCGCCGATCTATATGGGCACATATACGGATGAGACCGCGGCCTGGGCGGCGCGCGAAGGACATTCGCTCATTCTGCACGGCATCACCAGCATGGCCAATCAGCGTCGTCTGCTGAAGGCCTATGTCGAAGCCGGCGGCGATCCCACGCGCGCGCCTTTCGGACGTTTCGTCTATGTGAGCGAGTCCGACGAAAGCGCGCGGGAAGAGCTGTGGCCGACGATCGAGAGGCTGACGACGCGGCTGCGCGGCTTCGGCCTCTTCAATCGCAAAGGCGTCGTCACCGAGGCGGATCTCGAGCCCGAGAATTTCTATCGCGACATGGTCATCGCCGGCTCGCCGCAGACTTGCGCACGGGCCTTTCTCGCGCTGCACGACGAGCTCGGCGTCACCTATGTGAATGCGCTGAGCGCCTTCTTCGGCTTTCTGCCTCTGCCTCTGCTCGAGAAATCGCTCGCTCTGCTGGCACGCGAAGCGCGGCCTCTGGTCGAGGCGGCGCTTCAGGAGAGGTCCGGCACGTAGCCGACGACGCCTCTGTCCACTGTGTCGGAGAGCCTCAGCAGCGGCGCGCCATAGAGCCGGCTCATCGAGCCGAGATCGCAGACCGCCTCGGCGCGCCCTTCGGCGATCAAGCGGCCATCGCGCAAGAGCGCGACGCGCGCCTTCAGATTGAAGGCTTGGTCGGGCAGATGCGTGGTCATGACGACGCACTTGCCTTCGGCTGCGAGCTTACGCATCAGATCGAGCACGCGGCCTTGATTTCCGAGATCGAGGCTCGAGGTCGGCTCGTCCATGACGATGATCGGCGTGTCCTGCGCGAGGGCGCGCGCGATCAGCGCGAGCTGCCGCTCGCCGCCGGAAATCTGCGTGAAGGGCTTGCTCGCCAAATGCTCGACGCCCGTGTCGGCCAGCGCGCGCCGCACGACCTCGCGGTCGCGGCGCGAGGGCGATCCGGCGCCCTCTATATGCGCGGAGCGGCCCATCAGAACCATCTGCTCCACTGTGAAGGCGAAGGCGCTGTGGCCGGCCTGCGGCACATAGGCGATGCGCTTGGCGATCTCGCGTCTCGCCAGGCGGTCGAGATCCTCGCCCAGCACGCGGACGCTTCCGGCGTGCGGAGCCGCGAGGCCGAGCAGGCAATGAACGAGCGTGCTCTTGCCGGCGCCGTTGGGGCCGAGCAGCACGAGCATCTCGCCGGCATCGAGCGCGAAAGAGATCGCGTCGAGCACGAGCCGCTCCGCGCGGCGGAACGAAAGACTGTCGATCGCGATCGCGGGCGTCACGACCATTGCTCGCTGCGGGCGCGAATGACGAGAAAAAGAAAGAAGGGCGCGCCGATCACCGCAGTCATGACGCCGAGCGGAATCTCGATAATTGAGGCGGAGCGCGCGACATCGTCGACGCCGAGCACGAAGAGCGCGCCCAATGTCGCCGTCGCGACCATGACGCGGCCGGGCTCCATGCCGAACAGCATGCGCGCGATATGCGGCACGAGCAGGCCGACCCATCCGACGATGCCGGCGACGCAGACCGTCGCCGCGGTCATCGCCGTCGCGCAGAGAATCACAATGATGCGTAGCCGCGCCACATCGGCGCCGAGCGCCGCAGCCTCATGGTCGCCGAGCGCGAGAAGGCTGATGCGCCAGCGCAATGCGAACAGGACGGCGCCGCCGAGCACAACCGGCGCCGCCGCCGTCGCCGCATCCGCGCCATTGGCCTTGGCGAGGCTCCCCATCAGCCAGAAGGTGATGGTGGCGAGCGTGTCGACCGGATCGGCGACATATTTCACCAGCGAGATCAGCGCCTGAAACAGAGCCGACATGACCATGCCGCATAGGACCAGCGTGATGAGCGACTGGCTTTTGACTCGGCTCGCCGCGAGATAGGACGCGCCGACCGCGGCGAGGCCGCCGACGAAAGCCGCCGCCTCCACGGCGATCGTCGGGAGATGAAGCAGCAGCGCGAGCGAGGCGCCGAAGCCGGCGCCGGCCGAGACGCCCAGCAGCGAAGGCGAGGCCATGGGATTGCGGAAGACGGTCTGATAGGCCGCGCCGGCGATCGAGAGACCGGCGCCGACCATGACCGCGGTCGCGATGCGCGGAAGACGCACCATGAAAATAATGGTCTGCGCCGTCGCGTCGCTCTCCGAGCCATTGCCACGGCCGATGAGCGTCTCCACAACGGCGCCGAGCGACAGAGGATAGCGGCCGAGCGCGAGGGAAGCGAGAATCAGCGCGCCGAGCGCGAGCGCCGAGACGAGCAGCAGCCCGCGCCCCTCTCCGTCAGCGGCCGGCGGAGCCCGCCAAAATCTCATCGATCTGCTCTTTCGAGAGAGAGACATGAAAAAATCGCTCGTAGAACGCGGACATTTCACTCTCGAGCATGGTCCGCGAAAATTTTTCGGGATGAATGATCGAGGCCGCCCAGAGAACGGTGAGCGGCTGCTCGATCGTTCGATTCGCCCAGAGGTGTGCGCCTGCGGGCGCGACATGCACGCGGCCGCTTCGCACGGCCGAAACGTCGCGCAGACGCGGCTCGGCCGCGACGAGCTCGGCCTCGCCGCGATCGGCGACGATCAGCACTTCCGGATTCCATGCGATCAATTGCTCGAGCGAGAAGGTGACGCTCTCCTCCGAACGTCCATCGGAGGTGACGCTGCGGCCCCCCGCGTGCGGAATCCACCATTCGGCGATTCGATGCGGCTGCGTGAGACGCCGGTAGTTCACATAGAGCACGCGAGGCCGCCTCGTCTCGTCGACGGAGCCGAGCGTCGTTCGGATCCGCGCCAGCGCCTCGTCGAAATAGCGAACATAGTCTTCAGCGGCTTTTTTCTCATCGAGAATAGCCCCCAGCAGCGTCATCAGCGCCTTGATGTCCTCCGGCTCACGCCAATTCAGCAAGACCGCCGGCAGTCCGAGCGCCGAGAGCCTATCCGTCGCGCTGCGATCCATTGTCAGGACGAGATCGGGCCGCAGCCCGACGATGTCCTCGATCGCGAGACCGCTCGAGGAGCTCTGCAGGAGCGGCTTTTTTGCGAGGTCCGGCGCGAAGACGAATTGATATTTCCGCGCCAGCTCACGGGGCAGGCCATTCACGATCGACTGCTGCCGGCCGAAAGCGAAGAGAAAGCCGTTCAGAACCGGCACGGGACCCACCGTGACGATGCGGGCGACTTTCTCCGGCAGAGTCACGCTTCGCCCATCCATGTCGACGATCGTTCGACATTCGCCAGCCGCGACCGACGCCAAAAGCGCCAGAGCGATGCAGAGGATGCGAGCCAGCTGCGACGACATGGGCGCGCCTCCGCTATTGCTTTCAGAAAGACGCCGTGACGCCGGCGAAGATCGTCCGCGGCGCGCCGACATAATAGGAAGTGCTGCTCAGATTGGTCTCATTCACCGAGATCGCGCTGATGTAGCGATGATCGAAGAGATTGGTGACGCCGGCCGAGACGGTCATCGGCGTGAGGCCGAGCTTCGTGCCGAACTCATAGGAGGCGTTGACATCGACGATGGCGTAAGGGCTCACAGCTTGCGAATTATCCGCGAGACCATAGCGCGTGCTGTTGAACCGAACGACAGGCGTGATCTCGAAGCCGTCGCGATGATAGGTCGCCGCGAGCTTGGCCTGATAGCGCGGCGTGTAGGGCGTCTGCTTGCCGCCGATCTGCATCACGGATGAGGAGCCGGCCTGAATATTCGCCACATAAGTCTCTGAGGCGATTGTGGCGCTGCCGGTGAGCGTCAGCCAGTCGGTCGCCTTCCAGCTCGTCTCGAGCTCGAAGCCGCGGCCGACCGTCGCGGCGTTGCTCTGATAATAGTTCTGCCCGACGGCGGGATCATAGACGAGCACTTCCTTCTTATGCGTCCAGAAGCCGAAGAAGGTCGGCGCGATCGTCAAATCGCCGGTCTCGTAGCGCAGGCCGACGTCCACTGCATCGACGGTCGCCGGCCGAATGCGGCCCATGAGCGAGGCAAGCGTGATTCCCTTGGCGAGATAGGCGGCTTCGACGCCGAGGAAGGAGCTCGCCTGCGGCCCCCAATCCGGGCGGGCGACCTTGCGCGAATAGCTCGCATTGGCGCTCCACTCCTCCGAGAGGCGATGCCGCACGCCGAGATTGGGCAGCCATTCGGAATAGGTGACGGCAGGCGCAACGCCATTCGTGTCGGGCGTCGGAAGATAGCTCCAAACGTCCGAATAGGTGACGTCCGGCAGGCCCTTGGCGTTGAAATATTGCAGATGCGGCGTGCTTTCTATGTGCAGGCGCACGCCGCCGGAAACAGTCGTCGCGTCGAAGGTCTGCGTATATTGCGTGTAGGGGCTGAAGAATTGATGCGTGCCGCTCGTCGCGAGCGACGACCAGCTCGAGAAATTCAGGGATCCGATCGGGGTCACTGTATAGAGCTTCTGATGCAATGGCGGCGGCTCCGGCTCCGCCGACTGGCTCCAAAAGCCGAGCGCGAAATCCGCGTCCCAGGGCAGATGCTTCTTATATTCGATCGTGCCGCCCAAATTATAATTGCTAATCGGCCACAGGCGCACGCTCGCTCCCGATGTCGTCTCCTGATATCCTGTGTTGCGCCAATAATAGGGCTTGAGAACGATCGATTGCGTCGGGTCGATGCGATAGGCGATCTCCGCGAATATCGCATTGGTGACGTAACGCGTGCGATTGAAAGCATAATAGCTCGCGTCGATTCCCGACTTTCCGGTGAAGGCCGTATTATAGTCGAAGAAGGCGGTCGCTGCGAGATTCTGCGTCTGGACAAAGGTCAGCGGCAGATAGGCGTTCGCCTTCTGATCATTATGCACGCCATAGACGGAGACCTCGAGCTGGTCGCCCAGCGGTTGCGTGAGACCGAAGGCGACGTTCTTGCGCCGCGCGTCGCCGTCGCCCTTCCATTTCTCGGCGTCGGTAATGGAGCCCGAGACGAAGAAGGAGGTTCCCGTCGGCAGCCGGCCGGAGTCGATGCGCGCGAAGGTGCGGTGGAAACCATTCGAGCCCGCGCCCTGCGAGATGGTTCCGCTCAGCTTCTCCTTGGGCGGCAGCAAATTGAGATCGAGCACGCCGGCGGCGTTGGAGAAGCCGAAGCCCTGATTGGCGGGAATGCTCCCGCGATAGAGATCGACGCGGCCGATATCGTCGAGATCGAACAGATCGGCGCCGCCGACAATGCCCTGGATCGGCAGACCATTGATGGTGCGCGCGAGGAAGAAGTCCGAAACGCCGCGCACGGTGATGCTGCGATTGAAGGAGAGGCCATAGGGATCCGCCGAGTCCTCGATCACGCTCGGCATCATGTCGAGCACTTTATAGGAGCTCGCTTGCGCTGGACCGCCGAGTATCTTGATTCCTTCCATCGACACGGAGCTCTTCGGTGTCGGCGCATTATTGTCGGCGGCCGGACCGCTCAACGCATCGCCGGGATGGGCGGCGCGAAATGGAGCGTCCGCGGCCTTGGCCCGGTCGCTCCGCGGCGCGGCGTCGGCCCCGATCTCGATAGGCGGCAGGGCTTCTTCGCTCTTCGCCGGGACGGCGGAAGCCGCGAGCGCCAACAGCGAAACGCCATATAACCACGATGGCGTCAGCGGACGCGCCAGCATTCCTCGATTCATTATCATATCCCCAGCCTTCGCCTCAGCCCGCACTAGCTATGTATTTATTCTATATATCCAAAATGACGACGGCGTCCACGACGGCGGACATTTTTTCCAAAATTGTGATTTATTTGCAACAGCTTGCCGCTGTTTGAGGCGCTTCGCTCCGTAAAGCGGCGCTTTGCCGAAACAACAATCGGCGACGCTCGAGCTAAATGCATTATCAGCGAAAGCGTGATGAATTCGAATGAAACCACGCCAGATCTCGGATGAGCGGCTTTTGCGGATGACGCCAGGGGTCATCGGGCGACCCGACTCCCTCTGTGACGCAACCGCCAAAGGCGCAGCAAGTTTCAGGCGCCGTCGCGACGGCGCCCCATGTGCTCAGAATTGTCGGCGCCGACGCGGTCGTCAGCGTGATCGATCACGGGGAAGGCGTGCCGCACGAAGATCGCGAGGCGATTTTCGAGCCGTTTTGGCGCAAGAGCGAGACGACGCCCGGCTCCGGCCTCGGCCTCGCCTTAGCGCACGAGCTGATGGAAAAGCTGCGCGGCCGCATTTGGGTGGAGGACACGCCGGACGGCGGCGCGACCTTCCGCCTGCTTTTCCACAAGGCGTAGTGAGACGCCCTACCGCCGAAGCCGACCGCCGGCCACGCCCGACGAAAGCGGCGGACGAGCCGCCATTTTCAAGCTCGCCTTCCGCGCGCCGACAGCAAACGGGCTATCCGGTCACGCAAATCGGCCAACGTCAGATACAGCACCGGCGTCGTGTAGAGCGTCAGCAATTGGCTGAGCAGCAGGCCGCCGACGATCGTGATGCCGAGGGGGCGGCGAATTTCCGCTCCATCGCCGAAGCTCGCCACCAGCGGAATGGCGCCGAACAGCGCCGCCGCGGTCGTCATCATGATCGGACGGAACCGCAGGCGGCAGGCCTCGACGATCGCATCATGATCGCTCCACCCTCTCTGACGCTTGGCGTCGAGCGCGAAGTCGATCATCATGATCGCGTTCTTCTTCACGATGCCGATGAGCAGAAACAGGCCGATCAGCGCGATGACATCGAGCTCCGAGCCGAAGGCGAACAGCGCGAGAAGCGCGCCGACCCCGGCGGATGGCAGAGTCGAAAGGATCGTGATCGGATGCAGATAGCTCTCATAGAGCATGCCCAGCACGATATAGACCGCCGCCAGCGCCATCACGATCAGTAAAGGCATGTCACTCTGAGACGATTGAAAAACGCGAGCGATTCCTTCCATCCCACGATGCACGCTCGCAGGCATGCGGATCTCGGCGCTCACCCGATCGAATTCCGCGACCGCGTCGCTGAGCGACGCGCCGATCGCGAGATTGAAGGAGATCGTCGCCGCGACGAAAGGTCCTTGATGATTGATCGCGAGCGGAGTCGCGCCTCGCTTCATGCGCGTGAAAGCGACGAGCGGCGTCATTGTCTCGACCGCGGTGCTCACCGCCGAGCCGCTCGAGGCGCCGCTGCGGCCGGAATTGGCGATGGCGTTGGTCGATGCGTTGCGGGCCGAGTCGAGCGAAAGATTGGCGGTCGCAGATGACGTCGCCGAGGTGACGGAGCCGGCCGGCAGCACGGAGGAGGCCGTGCCGCTCGCCGGCTTGGCCGCCGTGCTCACATAGATCTCGCGCAGAATCTGCGGGTCCTGCCAATAGCGCGGCGCGACCTCCATCACGACACGATATTGGTTGATCTCGCTGTAGATCGTCGACACTTGCCGCTGCCCGAACGCGTCATTGAGCGTATTGTCGATCTGCGCCGGCGTGAGGCCGAGCCGAGACATGGTGTCCCGGTCGATGTCGATATAAGTCTCGACGCCGTTTTCCTGCTGATCCGTATTCACATCCACGACGACGCTGCTGCCTTGCAGCGCTCGCATCAGCTTCGGCGCCCATTCGGAGAGCTCGGCCGAGCTGTCGGCCAAAAGCGTATATTGATAAAGCGCGCCGCCGGGCCGCCCGCCGGCGCGCAGATCCTGCACCGGCTGGAGAAAGAGCCGCGCGCCCGCGACTTGGCCCAGCTTGGGCCGCAGCCGCTCGGTGACCTGCGCGGAGGTCACGTCGCGTTCGGCGAGCTTCTTCAGCGTGACGAAGACCGAACCGCTGCTCACGGAGCCGGGCGGCCCGCCTCCGCTGCCCGCCCCCGTGTTGCCCGCCACCACCTCCACCGCCGGATCATTTTGGATAATTGCGATGAATTCTTCCAGCTTCTCCTTCATGGATTGAAACGACGCGCTCTGATCCGCCTGAATCGATCCTTGCAGGCGGCCCGTGTCCTGCTCCGGAAAAAAGCCTTTCGGAATGATGACGAATAGAGTGACCGTCATCGCGATCGCGGCGACGAGCGAGAGCATGACGGGGCCGCGATGACGCAGAGCCGCGGCAAGGCTTCTCTCATAGCCGCGCGCGATCAGAGCGAAGGGTCGGCTCGGACGGCGGTCGCGCCGCGGTCCGGCGCGCAATATCACGGAGCAGAGCATTGGAGTCGTTGTCAACGAGACGACGAGCGAGACCAGAATCGTGATCGACAGCGTGACCGAAAATTCTCGAAACAGTCGTCCGAGCAGTCCGCCCATCATCAGCAAGGGCAGAAAGACCGCGATCAGCGACAGGCTGATCGAGAGGACGGTGAAGCCGACCTCGCGCGCGCCGCGCAGCGCGGCCTCGCGCCGCGACAAGCCCGCCTCGAGATGACGCTCGATATTCTCGAGCACGACGATTGCGTCGTCGACGACGAAGCCCGTCGCGATCGTCAAAGCCATCAGCGATAGAATGTCGAGACTGTAGCCGAGAAGATACATGGCCCCGAATGCGCCGGCGATCGACACTGGCACGGCGACGGCCGGCACCAGCGCGGCGCGCCATTCGCCGATGAACAGAAACACGACGACAATGACGAGCGCGACGGCGATGAAAAGCGTGAGCTCGGTGTCTCGCAGAGAGGCGCGGATCGTCGTGCTGCGATCAGAGGTCGGAATAATCTCGACATCGCTCGGCATCGCCGCCGCGAGCTTGGGAAGCTGGGCCTTGATCTGATCGACCGTCTCGAGGATATTCGCCCCCGGCTGGCGGAAAATGCTCAATACGATCGCAGGCTTGCCCAGCACGATCGCCGCGTTGCGCACATCGGCGACCGAATCCGTCACCTCCGCGAGATCGGCGAGGCGCACGGGATTGCCGTTGCGATAGGCGACGATCAGCGGCAGATAGTCATCCGCGCGCGTCGCCTGATCATTCGTGTAGACCTGCCGTCGCGCGCCGCCGCGAATAATATCGCCCTTGGGACTATTGGCGTTGGCGGAAGCGAGAGCCGCTCGCACATCCTCGAGTCCGACGCCATATTTGAACAGCGCCGATGGATTGAGCTCGACACGCACGGCCGGCGAAGCGCCGCCGTTGATCGCGACTTGTCCGACGCCGGGAAATTGCGACAGCCGCTGCTGAAGCACATTGCTCGCTGCGTCATAGAGCTGCGCGCGGGAGAGCGATTTCGACGTAAGGGCGAGAATCAGGATCGGCGCATCGGCGGGGTTGAACTTGCGATAGGTGGGGTTCGACGAGATCCCGGTGGGAAGATCCGCCGCCGCGGCGTTGATCGCCGCCTGAACGTCGCGGGCGGCGCCGTTGATGTCGCGGTCGAGCCCGAATTGCAGCACGATGCTGGTCTGGCCGGTCTTGCTCGTCGAGGTCATCTCGGACACATCGGCGATCGCGCCCAGCCTTCGCTCCAAAGGGCCAGCGAGACTCGTCGCGACCGTTTGCGGAGAGGCGCCCGGCAGCGAGGCGGAGACCGAGAGCGTCGGCATGTCCACCTGCGGCAGCGGCGCCACCGGCAAGCGCACGAAAGCGAGCGCGCCGGCGAGCGTCAAGCCGATCGTCAGCAATATGGTCGCGATCGGCCGCTCGATGAAAGGCGCCGAAATATTCATTCGGTCGCCTCCGCCTGCGCGCGCTCTTCGTCTCCGCCGCCGAGCCGCGCGAAACGAGACGCCAGCCGATCGAAATAGAGATAGACGACCGGCGTCGAGAACAGAGTGAGCATCTGGCTCACGAGCAGGCCGCCGACGATGGAGACGCCGAGTGGCTGACGCAGCTCGGAGCCGACGCCGGAGCCGAGCATGAGCGGGATGGCGCCGAGCATGGCGGCCAGCGTCGTCATCAGGATCGGACGGAAGCGGAGCAGGCACGCCCGATAGATCGCCTCTCGCGGAGCCAGCCCGTCGACGCGC
>NZ_LUUM01000268.1:0-56154 GCF_001644125.1 Methylosinus sp. R-45379 | reverse complement strand
CTTCACCCGAGCGCCCTGGCCTCGATCCAAGGCTCCATTGCATTTTGGGGAGATTCGAGCGAAGCGGCGAGGCCGTCGCTCGCGCCGAAGCTCCGACAAAAGCGGGCGCTTCAGCGCAGCAGAATCTCCACCCGCCGATTCTCCGCCCGGCTCGCGGGATCATCGCCCGCGACAATGGGCTGCTCGTCGCCGACGCCGGCGCTGGTCAGCCGCTCGCGCGAGACGCCGATGCGGCGCAGATAGTCGAACACCGCGCGAGCGCGGCGCTGTGACAAATCGCGCTTGTCCTCGGGCGAGCCGACCGAGTCCGAATGGCCGCGCAGCTCGAGCGTCGCATCCGGGCATTGCTTCAGCGAGCCGGCGAGCCGCGCGAGGAATTTCTCCGCCCCCGCGCCGAGCGCGACGCTCTTGGCCGAGAAGCGAATTTTGTCCGATGCGGCGAGCGCCGCGAGCGCCGTGCGGCAGGGCGAGCTTTCCTCGGCGGACGCGGGCGGCGGCAGGCTCGGCCCTTCCGGCGCCGGCAGCGTCGGGTCATTGGGGCTGTTCCAGACGAGCGCGGCCGGCGGCGGCGGCGGCGGCGGCGCGGCGGGGGGCGCGGACCGCTCGGCCGAGCGGCCTTCGGCGATCTTGTCCTTGCGGCCTTTTTTGGGGGGAGACGGCGCCTCGACCAGCCGGGGCCGCGCGGCGAGGGCGGCGGCGACACGCTCCTGCTCGCGCTCCGCCCAGGCGGCCGCGGCGGCGCGATGGGCGTCCTGCTCCGCTGAGACGGCGGCGAGCGCCTCCTCGCGCTGGGAGGCGGCGTCTGGCGAGAGGGAGTCTACCCACCAGACCGTCCGCACGCCGGCGGCGCTCGCCAGCCGCTCGGCCAGCGCCCTATGGCCGGAAGCGTCGGCGGGCAGGAAGACATCGCGGCCGCTGACCTCGAAATTCAAAGGATCGCCGCCCTCCCGCTGCACCAGCGAGCCGAGGCGATGCCCCAGCGCATCCTCGAGGCTCTTGGCCGCCTCGCTATTGGCGAGAATGGCGATGACGGCGACCATGCCGGCGCCGATGCGCCAGCCGAGATGATCGCGCGCGATCGGCCCCGACCACAGCGCCGCCGCGCCGAGCCCGGCCAGAAAGGCGGCGTAGAGCGCGAACACGCCCTCGAGATAGAGCGCGAAGCGGCCGAGCGCGGCCTTGGCGAGAATGGCGACGAGGCACAGCGTCAGCGCGAGGAAGAAGTCTCCTTCGCGCAGCAACGAGGGATCGTCGTCCGCACGGCGCAGGCTGGCGAGGCCGGAGAGGGCGCCGACGAGGAAAGCGCTGGCGAGCCAAAGTCCGTAAAAGCTGAGAAAATAGGTCATGTCCAGCGCGGCATCTCGAGCGGGACGTCCCGCGAAGCGGCAATTAACGCCGCTTTCACGCCTTTCAATGCGGCAATGCGAAACCATTCGTCCCGGCAAAGCTTCCGGCCGCGTTTCAGCAGCGTGACCTTCTCGGCCTACCGTGGCATAAAGCCCCCATGGCTGCGACGATTCGAAACGCGTTCGACCCGGGCTTCGGCGTCTATGTGCACTGGCCGTTCTGCCTGTCGAAGTGCCCCTATTGCGACTTCAACAGCCACGTCCGCAAGGGCGAGGTCGATGAAGATCGCTTTGTGGACGCCTTTCGCACGGAGATCGCCCATCGCGCCGCGCTGGCGCCGGGACGCGAGGTGCGCTCGGTGTTCTTCGGCGGCGGCACGCCCTCGCTGATGCTCCCATCCACGCTGGAGGCGATCCTCCGAGCGATCGCCGATCATTGGCCCATGGCCGCCGATTGCGAGGTCACGCTCGAGGCGAACCCCACCAGCGTCGAGGCCTCGCGCTTCCGCAGCTTCAAGGCGGCTGGCGTCAATCGCGCCTCGCTCGGCGTGCAGGCGCTCAACGACATAGAATTGCGCGCGCTCGGCCGCCAGCATTCGGTGGCGGAGGCGCTCGCCGCGCTCGATGTCGCCAATAAGATTTTCGAGCGCACCTCGTTCGATCTGATCTACGCCCGTCCGCAGCAGACGCCGGCGGCCTGGCGCAAGGAGCTGGAACTCGCTCTGGGGCGGGTGACGGAGCATGTCTCGCTCTATCAGCTCACCATTGAGCCGGAGACGATGTTCGAGCGCATGGTGGACGCCGGCAAGCTCGATCTGCCCGATGTCGACACGCAGCGCGCGCTATGGGACGTGACGCAGGAAGTGACCGCCCGCGCCGGCCTGCCGGCCTATGAGGTCTCCAACCATGCGCGGCCCGGCTCGGAATGCCGGCATAATCTCGTCTATTGGCGCTATGGCGAATATGCCGGCGTCGGCCCCGGCGCGCATGGGCGGCTCATCACGCCGCGCGGCCGCCGCGCCCAAGCGACCGAGAAGCATCCGGAAATGTGGCTCACCTGCGTCGAGACGGAGGGCCATGGCCTCGTCGAGGACGATCTGCTGTCCGCGGAGCAGGAGGGTGACGAGTTTCTGCTGATGGGCCTGCGCCTGCGCGAGGGGATAGATCCCGCGCGCTTCTTCGCCCTCACCGGCAAGAAGCTGTCGCAATCGCGCGTCGCCGAGCTGATCGGCGACGGGCTCGTGGAGCTGACCCGCGACAATCGCATCCGCGTGAGCTCGGAAGGGTTTCCCGTGCTCGACGCGGTGGTGGCCGATCTCGCGGCGTGAGAGCTGCGCTTCAGTAGAGCTTCACCAGCAGGCTGCCGCCGAAGCTGCGCGGCTGATTGGTGAAGGCCATCGTCGCGGGCGTCGTCGCGGAGCCGGGCGACCAGCCGCTATTGTTGTTGGCGGCGTTGGTGTTGGTGGAGGTCGTGGCGTTGGTGACCTCGCGGCGATCGAGCAGGTTTTTCACCCAGAACGAGATGCTCCAGCGCTCGTCGTCGCTGCGCAGTCCGAAGCCGGTGTTGAGAATGGTGAAGGGCGCCTGCCAATAAGTATTGGTCGCGACCGGGCTGGTGAAGAGGATCTTGTCCGACCAGCTCGCATTGACATAGCCGAAGGCCGTCACAGGCTGCTTGGTCCATTCGCCCCATTCGGCGAAGGCGGCGCCGAGCGGATGCTCGTAATTCGCGCCGATGTTGAAGGCCCATATCGGCAGATTCTCCCAGCGCGTGTTCGAGCGCGAGATGGTGAGCGGCGGCTTCACCCCGTTGATATTGGTCGTCCAAATCCAGTCCGCCGGCGGCGCCGCGTCGGGATAGCTCACATAGCGCGCCTCTGTGAAGGCGCCGGAGGCGTTGATCCACAAGCGCTCGATCGGATTCCACCGTCCGGTGAATTCGACGCCCTTCAGCCGCACATGCGGGACGGAGCCGAGATAGGTGGAGCGGATGGGCGCGCCGGTCGCGTCGACATAACTGGTGTCGGTCTGATTGGATTGGAAATTATAGAGATCGTTCCAATAGAGATTGATATTGGCGATGAGCTTGCCGTCGAACCAATTGGTCTTGGCGCCGAGCTCATAGTCCCAGGAGACTTCGCGCTTGGTGAGGATCGGCTGAAATCCTTTGAAGGCGTTGGTCGATTCGTAGATCGGAACGGCGAAATTGACGGCGGATGCCTTCTCGCCGCGCCCGACGAGCCCATAGACCAATATATTGTCGTTGTAGCGATAGGACGGATTGAAGATTCCGGTCAGCAGATTGGCGCCCTTCGACGTTCCGCCGGTGTCGAAGAATTGCTGGGTCGAGCTGGCGCCGCGCACGGCGTTGGCCAATTGCTGTAAGGTGAAATTGCCGCTGAGATAGCCGGGCTGTATCCAGCCGAAATTCGATCCGCCCTTCACCTCATAGCCGTTGCGCAGACCGAAGGTCAGAGCGAGCTGCTCGTCGACGTGATAGGTGGCCTGTCCATAGGCGGCGCCGTTGATCGTCAGCGCCTTGCCGTTCGTATGATAATCGACGCCCCACAGCAGACCTTTGTCGGTCGTCGGCGTGCCGAACCATTGCGCGGCGTCCGAGCCATATTCCGTTTCGCTGTAGTTGAAGACCTTCTCATAGAGGCCGAAGAGTCCGACGCTCCATTCGAGCGGCTGATCCTTGGGCGAGGTGAGGCGAAACTCCTGCGAAAATTGATCGGTCCATTGATTAGTGTGGCTGTCGCTGATGTCGATCAGCTGATTGCCGGTATTATTGTAGGGAAGCAGGCGGAACTCGCCCCAGGCGGAGATCGAGGTGAATGTGTTCTCGCCGATCTGCCAATTCAGCTCGTTGGAGGCGGTGATCGTGCGCGAGCTCAGCGTGCCGAGATGAGTGTAATAGGGGCGATAGCGATCGAAAGTGAGGACCATGCGGCCGAGCCGCCTGAAGAGCGTCGAGGAATAGCTCGACGCCACTGTGCCATTGGCGAAAATCTGCAGCGAGTCGGAGAAGGGGCCGCTATTGTTATTGTTGTATTCGGCCGATCGCGCATAGCTGAAGATGAGCCTGTCCGTCACGTCCTCGCCGACGTAATATAATTGCCCGCGCGCGCCCCAGCGATTGGCGTTAGAAATGCCTGCGCCCGTGACCTGGTCTTTCACGAAGCCATTGTCCTTGTCGTAGAAGAAGGTGACGCGATAGGCGAGCTTCTCGTCGATGATCGGCCCGGTCACATTCAGCTTCTCGATGAGATGCGTGTGATTGCCGAAGGAGGTCTCGAATGTCGCCTTGCGCTCGAAGGATGGCAGCTGCGTGCGCACGATGATGTTGCCGACAGTGGTGTTCTTGCCGCCGGCGGTTCCCTGCGGTCCGAGGCCGAGCTCGAAATTCTCGATCTCGACGAAATCGGACCATTGGAAGCCGACGGCCTTCCAGAACACATTGTCGATGATGAAGCCGGTGTCGTTCTCCGAGCCATTGCCGGTCCCGGCGCCCTGGCCGACGCCGCGAATGGCGGGGCGGGATGTCTGCGGGTTGGAGACGTTCGGACGATAATTGGGAACGAGCTGCGAGAAATCCGACAGCCGCTCCAAATGCTCGACCTGCGCCTTCTGGCCGCTGACGAAATCGCCGGAGCGCGGCGTCTTGACGAGGACCTTCTCCTCTTGGCGCGTCAGTCCTGCGTCATTGACGTCGGCGCCGACGCGCACGTCCTGGATTTGCGCAGTTTCCGGCGCCGCTTGGGCGCGCGCAGCGTCGCGTGAGGCGGAAGCCGCGAGAATGAGAGCGAGAACGAGCTTGGAAGCCTCGAGCGATGGATTGCGTCCGACGAGCCGCTTATAGTGCATTAGTGCCTCTAACATACTAGAAAAATGTGATTTTAGCGCCTGCCGAGCAGCGCGACTGCGTAGAGATACCTAGAATATAGCCACAGTCTCAGCTATGCCGCAACAATTAGTCCATCTGTGGTATATACTTATGTGATAGCCTAGAACGGCCAAGGCAGCTCGCCGTCGCCGCGATGGAGCGCCTTGGCCTCTGGCGTGAAGGCGCCGTCGGCGCCATGCAGAATCAGCGGCGGGTAGAGCGCCAGCGGCGCCTTCGAGCCTTTGACGCCGCGCAGCAGCATGCGCGTCGCCGCTTCGCCCTCGCGCGGTGCGATCGGCAATAGTGCGAGCGAGCCGAGCCGTGCGCCGACGCCGGCGAGGCAATCGGGCAGGGCGTCGGCGCGATGGATCATCACGAGCGCGCCGCCCGGGCGCAGCAGCGCGACGCAGGCGCGCAGCCAGGGCTCCAGCCCGCCCGCGCTCACATGGGCGAGCGCGCGTCGCGGATCGGGAGAGACGCGCGCGCGGCCCGGCGTGAGATAGGGCGGGTTGGTGAGGATCAGATCGGCGTTCGCGCCCTCGAGCCCGGCGGCGCGGCGCGCGGCGGCGGAGAGGACATCGCATTCGAAAACGCGCGCGCGCTCGCCGAGACCATTGGCCGCGACATTCTCGCGCGCGAGCGAAGCGGACAAAGCGTCGATCTCGACGAGGCCGATCGTCGCCAGCGGCGCCCGCAGCGCGGCGATGAGGCCGACGGCGCCGACGCCGGCGCCTATGTCGAGCAAAAGGCCGCCGAGCGCGCGTGGCGCGGCGGCGGCGAGCAGAATGGCGTCGGTTCCCACCCTATGGCCGCGCGAGGGCTGCAGCAGCCGCAATTTGCCGCCGAGAAAGCCGTCGGCGCGCGGCGCGGCGGGCGCGCTCATGATCTGCGCCGATTTGGTCTGCGCGTGGAGGACACGCCGCCTCCGCAGCGACGAGCCGCGGAGCGGGCGAGGCTTTTGGCGCGGGAGGCGCCTGCGCGCATCCCGGCTTGCCGCGAGACCTGCAAAGCCTTAAGTTCCCTTCACATTCGACAGAGGCAAGCCAAAGGGGTCTACGTGGGCATCGTCATACCGCTGGAGGAAAAGGAAAAAAAGTCCGCCGGCCTCGATAATCTGCTTTCGCTGATCGGCCCCGATCTGCAGCGCGTCAACCAGCTGATCCTGCAGCGCACCGGCTCGGACGTGACGACCATCCCCGAGGTCGCGAATCATCTCATCTCTGCGGGCGGCAAGCGCCTGCGGCCGATGCTCGTGCTCGCCACTGCCGGCATGTCCGGCTATCAGGGCGACGGTCACATCAAATTCGCCGCCGGCATAGAGTTTATGCATACGGCCACTCTGCTGCACGACGATGTCGTCGACGAGAGCGACATGCGCCGCGGCAAGATCGCCGCGCGAATGCTGTGGGGCAATGAGACCTGCGTGCTGGTCGGCGATTTTCTGCTCGGCCACGCCTTCAAGATGATGGTCGAGCCCGGCGTGCTCTCCTGCCTCTCCGTCGTGTCGCAGGCCGCCGCTGTCATCGCCGAGGGCGAGATTCTCCAGCTCAACGCCGCCAAGGACACGCAGACCACCGAGGACGCCTATATGGCGGTCATCCGCTCCAAGACGGCGGAGCTGTTCGCCGCTGCGGCGGAGGTCGGCCCCATGCTGACCGGCCGCTCCAAGGCTGACGAGGCGGCCTGCCGCAGCTATGGCATGAATCTCGGAATCGCCTTCCAGCTCATCGATGATGCGCTCGACTATGGCGGACAATCGTCCAAGCTCGGCAAGAATGTCGGCGATGATTTCCGCGAGGGCAAGATCACGCTTCCGGTCGTGCTCGCCTTCCGCCGCGGCTCGGAGACGGAGCGCGAGTTCTGGCGCCGCACGCTGGAGAAGGGCGAGATCAACGACGGCGACGTCGAGAGCGCCTGCGCGCTGATGAAAAAGCACGACGCCATCAAGGACACGGTCGAGCGGGCGAGCCACTACGGCGCCATCGCGCGCGATGCGCTGGAGATTTTCCCGGCCTCGCCGTGGAAGTCGGCGCTGCTCGAGGTCGTCGATTTCTGCGTCGAGCGCGCCTATTGACGCGAAAACGCCCCGCAGGCGAATGCCGTGCGGGGCGTCGAGGTTTCTAGAGAAGCGTCAGTCGTGCTCGGGGCCGTCGTGCGGGCCGCCCCACTCATGGCCGTGATGCGGGCCTTTGGCGATCGTATGCAGCAGAACGGCGAAGCGGCGCTTCTGGGCGTCGTCAAGGCTGTCGAAGAGCGGCTTGGCCGCCTCGGCGAGCTTCTCCGTCTCGGCGGCTTTCGCCGCGAGCGCCTTGGAGCGCCACTGCAAGCCTTCGATCACGCTGCGATGCTCGTGGATTTCCTTCATCTTGTCCTTGGCCTCGGCGAAGCGGGCGGCGCGCGCCTTGGCGATATCGCGCAGCGAGGCTTCCACCGCCGGCCAGTTCTTCTCCTGGGCGGGGGTGAGCTTCAAGCCGGCCTTCAGAGCGGCGATCTTGGCGTCGGTGAAGGCGGCATGATCCTCCTGCGAGAATTGGGGATGATGATGCTCGCCGGGAGCCGGCTCTGCAAAGACTCCAGCCGAGAGCGGAAGGGTGAGAGCGACCGCAGCGACGGCGGCGAGGAGATGTTTCTTCATGAGCGTTCACCTGGGGGGAATGGGTGGACTTGACGCTTAGACAATTCGTTCTCGGCAGCCGAAAAGCAACTTAATGTTTGGTAATGTCCTGCTTTAGAAACCTTTCGTTTACATAGAGTTTTACGTATAGACACGGATGGCGGCGCGCCACGTCGCGTCTCGGCGAGAGAGGAGACTTGGAACAGTGAGCGCATTCACCGCCATACGCATCGACAAGGACGAGGCCGGCTATCGCGCCGCCTATGCGCAGCTCGCCGACAGCGAGCTGATGGAGGGCGACGTCGATGTCGCGGTCACGCACAGCACCGTCAATTACAAGGACGGCCTCGCCGTCACCGGCAAGGCGCCGGTGGTGCGGCGCTTTCCGATGATTCCGGGAGTCGATTTCGCGGGCGTCGTCACGCGCTCGAGCCATCCGAATTTCCGGCCGGGCGAGCAAGTGATCGCCGGCGGCTGCGGGCTCGGCGAGCAGCATTACGGCGGCTTCGCCCAGCGCGCGCGGGTCAGCGGCGATTGGCTGGTGCATTTGCCGCAGGGGCTGACGCCGCATCAGGCGATGGCGATCGGCAGCGCCGGCTACACGGCCATGCTCTGCGTGATGGCCTTGGAGCGACAGGGGCTCGAGCCCTCGCGCGGGCCGGTGGTGGTGACGGGCGCGGCGGGCGGCGTCGGCTCCGTGGCGGTGGCGCTGCTGGCGGCGCTCGGCTGGCGTGTCGTCGCATCCACTGGACGTCCCGAGGAAGAATCCTATCTCAAAGGTCTGGGCGCGTCGGAGATCGTCGATCGCGCCGAGCTTTCCGTTCCCGGCAAGCCGTTGCAAAAGCAGCGCTTCGCTGGCGGCGTCGATACGGTGGGCTCGGTGACGCTCGCCAATGTGCTGGCGCAGACCTCGATCGACGGCGTCGTCGCGGCCTGCGGCAATGCGCAGGGAATGGAGCTGCCGACGACTGTCGCGCCGTTCATCCTGCGCGGCGTTTCGCTCATCGGCGTCGAAAGCGTTCGGCCCAGTCTGCCCTTGCGACGCATGGGCTGGGAACGATTGGCGCGCGATCTCGACAAAGGATTGCTCGCGAGAATGACCGAGACGGCGCCTTTCGCGCAGGCGCTCGAGCGCGCGCGATCGATCGTCGCCGGCAAGATCAGAGGCCGGCTGGTGATCGAGATCGGTTGACGCGCAGCGGCGTCGAACAGGACGTGATGAAATGAGCAGCGCCTTCACCAAAGAGCAGGACGACGACGAGCTCCGCCAGGAGCTGCCCGATCGTCCCATCAGCCCGTATCGCAATCTCGTCACGCCGGAGGGCCTCGCGATGATCGATGCGGAGCTCGCGCGTCTGCATGGGGAGCTCGATGCGGCGCAGGCGAAGGACGACAAGGGCGCCGTGGCGCGGGCGGCGCGCGATCTGCGCTATTGGTCGGCGCGGCGCGCCACCGCCGAGGTCGTGCGGCCGATCGCCGATCACGAGCAGGCGCGCTTCGGCCATCGCATCGTCATTGAGGACGAGACCGGCAAGCGTCAGAGCTTTCGCCTGGTCGGCGAGGACGAGGCCGATCCCGCCAAAGGGCTCATCCCCTATGTCGCGCCGCTCGCCAAGGCGCTGCTCGGCAAGAGCGTCGGCGATGGCGTCGAGGTGATCCACCACAGCGCCAAAATCGTCGAGATCGGCTGACTTTTGGGCGAGGAACCGCGCGGCGACCGCGCGGTTCGTCTTTGCGTCAGGCCGCTTTCTTGACCGCGGGCTTGGCCTGCGGCTTGGCGGCTTTCTCGGCGGCAGCGGCCTCGGCGGCGGTCTGCTTGCGCGCTGCGGGCTGCGGCTCCACCTTGGCCGCAACCTTCTCCGGCTTGGCGGGCGCGGCCTTCTCGGGCGCTTTGGCGGCGACCTTGGCCGCAGGCTTCGCCTCCGCCTTGGCCTCGACCTTGGCTTCCGCCTTGACGGCAGGCTTCGCCTCGACCTTGGCCGGAGCTTCCGCCTTCGTCTCCGGCTTGGCGGCGGCCACGGGCGTGAAGCCCTTCTTGAGGCGGCGCTTCACCGACTGCCACAATTCGCGCATCTCCTGGGCGGCGACGCCCTCCGGATTGAGCTCGCAGACGCCGAGTCCGAGGCGGGCCGCCTCCTGATAATCGACGCGCGCCGAGACCATGGGGGAGAGCAGCGCGCCGATCGACTGCAGCGCTTGCGCGCCCTGATCGACGCGGGCGTTCTGCTGCGCGGGCGGGCACTGGTTGAGAAGAAAGGCGTAATCCTTCTTCTTGTCCTTGATGCTGGCGCGGGTCAGCTCGCATGCCCACAGATCGAAGACATTGGGGCGCGCGGGAATGATGCAGAGATCGGCGACGCGAATGGCGGCGTCCGAATATTCGCTGTCGGCGCCGGGCGCATCGATGACGACGAGGGTGACGCCCTTCTTCTCGAGCGCGGCGAGCGCTTTGCCGAGCTTGGCCGGCGGCACATGCTCGACCGGAACGTCGGTCGCCTCACGCGCCTTCGACCATTTGACCAATGATTGGAGCGGATCCAAATCGATAATGAAAACACGTTCGCCCGCGCAACTTGCGGCGACGGCGATGCTGCTAGCGAGCGTGCTCTTTCCGGCGCCGCCCTTCTGCGTGACGAATGCGATAGTGCGCATGCTGATCGACCTGTGGTTGAAAGTTTAGGGCTCCTACGCCGCCAGGACGCCACGAGAGAACAGGGGAAGGTCGCTAGAATTTTACAGAATCGTAATAGCCTCCGAATGGTTAACCGGCGGTTAAATAGGCCCCGGCAAAGGTAAAGGTTCGGAAACTACGAACTAAGCCGGCGCGGGCGCGCGGGCGGGGCGTCGGCGCCGACGATCGTCTATAAAGGCGTCCCATGAGTGATTTGTTCGCCGCCGCCGGGCTCGATCGCAATGCGCCGCATCCGCTGGCCGACCGCCTGCGTCCGCAGCGGCTGGAGGAAGTCGCCGGCCAGGACCATCTCGTCGGCCCGGACGGAGCGCTGACGCGCGCGATCCGCTCCGGCTCGATCGGCTCGCTGATCTTCTGGGGGCCGCCCGGCACCGGCAAGACGACGGTGGCGCGCCTTCTCGCCCATGAGACCGATCTCTCCTTCGTGCAAATCTCGGCGATCTTCACCGGCGTCGCCGATTTGAAAAAGACTTTCGAGGCGGCGCGCGCCCGCCGCGCCATGGGGCAGGGGACGCTGCTCTTCGTCGACGAGATTCACCGCTTCAACCGCGGCCAGCAGGATTCCTTCCTGCCGGTGATGGAGGACGGCTCGGTCACGCTCATCGGCGCGACGACCGAAAATCCCTCCTTCGAGCTCAACGCCGCGCTGTTGTCGCGCGCCCGCGTTCTGACCTTCAAATCGCTGGGCGCCGAGGCGATCGAGAAGCTGCTGCAGCGCGCCGAGCAGGCCGAGGGCAAGCCCCTGCCGCTCGATGAGGACGCCCGCGCCGCTCTCGTGGCCATGGCCGATGGCGACGGCCGCGCATCTTTGACCCTCGCCGAGGATGTCTGGCGCGCGGCGGGGGAGGGCGAGGTCTTCGATCGCGCCCGGCTCGCCGAGATCGTGCAGCGGCGTGCGCCTATCTACGACAAGGCGCAGGAGGGCCATTACAATCTCATCAGCGCGCTGCACAAATGCGTGCGCGGCTCGGACCCGGACGCCGCCCTCTATTATTTCGCGCGAATGCTGGTCGCCGGCGAGGATCCGTTGTTCCTGGCCCGGCGAATCGT
The DNA here is from genome assembly GCF_001644125.1 of Methylosinus sp. R-45379. Classification (NCBI taxonomy): domain Bacteria; kingdom Pseudomonadati; phylum Pseudomonadota; class Alphaproteobacteria; order Hyphomicrobiales; family Methylocystaceae; genus Methylosinus; species Methylosinus sp. R-45379. The sequence goes on along the minus strand of NZ_LUUM01000268.1, from coordinate 44,566 downwards.
CCGCATGGCGGTGGAGGATATCGGCCTCGCCGATCCGCAGGCGCTGGTCGTCGCCAACGCCGCCAAGGACGCCTATGATTTTCTCGGCAGCCCGGAGGGCGAGCTGGCCCTCGCGCAGGCCGTCCTCTATGTGGCGACCGCGCCCAAATCCAACGCCGGCTATGTCGCCTATAAGGCCGCTCGCCGCCTCGCCGAGGAGAGCGGCTCGCCCATGCCGCCCAAGACCATCCTCAATGCGCCGACCAAATTGATGAAGAGCGAAGGCTATGGCGAGGGCTATCGCTACGATCACGATGAGCCGGACGCTTTCTCCGGCCAGGATTATTGGCCGGAGGCGCTCGGCCGGCAGAATCTCTACCGCCCGGTGGAGCGCGGCTTCGAGCGCGAGATCGCCAAGCGGCTCGACTATTGGGAGCGGCTGCGGCGCGAGCGGCGCGGCGGCTGACAGCGCGCAAATCATTGAAAGAAGAGTCGTTCTCGGATGGTGAAACTCGCTGCACGGGGCGAGATATTCATCTCCGATGCTTCCATCGCGCCGCGACTTATCTTCAAGCGCTTGTTCACATTCGCTGTTCGAGCCTCTATGGCGCTCGTCGTCTTCGGCGGCCGCCTCTGCGCCTCCGCTGCTGCGGCGCGTCGTGGCCTCTGTATTATATAATTGATAATATTATATAAATTAGACACTATCACGATTCGCGCAAGTGGAAATCTGCGCATTCGAAGATGTCAAGCATAGATTTCGATAGAGCGTATTCAATGTGACGAAATTGTCACAACCATAATGAAATCGGAGCAGCGACGAAGCAAATTGGCGCTGCCAGCGTTGACGCGGCTTTGCACCGGGGCCTAGATCACGCTCGATCGGCAACACCAGCGGCCGCTCGGTTCCGGCGTCGGGGGGGCGCAACGGACACGAGCGACGGTCGCACTGATCCTGTGAGGGGAACCTATGAAGACTCTTTCCGCCGTTGGCGCTATCGCGCTGGCCATCGCCGCCGCTCCGGCTTTCGCGGCCGACCTTCCGTCGCAGAAGGGCGCGCCCGCCTTCGTCGCTCCGGCCGCGCCGGCCTTCAGCTGGACCGGCGTCTACGCCGGCGTGAACATCGGCTATGGCTGGACCGACAATAACAATGTCAGCGGCCTGTCGTCCTTCGGCCTGCTGCCGGTTTCGGCCTGGTCCTATGGCGCCTCCAACGCCGACGGCGTGCTCGGCGGCGTGCAGCTCGGCTATAATTATCAGTTCGCCGGCACGGGCTTCGTGGTCGGCCTCGAGGCCGATTTCCAGGGCGCCGATCTGAAGGGCTCCACCGGCGGCTTCGGCTTCGGCCTGCTGCCGTCCGGCGTGACCGTGAATCAGCGTCTCGACTGGTTCGGCACGGTGCGCGGCCGCGTCGGCTACGCCGTTCTGCCGACCCTGCTGGTCTATGGCACGGGCGGCTTCGCCTATGGCCAGGGCTCGACGACCTTCTCTTATGCGGATGGCGCCGGCTTCGCCGCCTTCGGCTCCGAGTCCGGCACGCGCACCGGCTGGACCGCCGGCGGCGGCGTGGAATGGGCCTTCCTGCCGAGCTGGTCGGCCAAGGTCGAGTATCTCTATACGGAGCTCGAGCGCGGCAATGCGATCGGAACCCCGACCTTCCCGCCGGTGCTGTTCGTCGGCCAGCGCGGCGTGGAGAACACGTTCCACTCCGTTCGCGTCGGCCTGAACTATCACTGCAATCTGTTCGGCGCGCCGGCTCCGGTGGTCGCGAAATACTGATCTCTTCCGAGATTGGGGGAGAGGAGCCCGGCGCATCGCGCCGGGCTTTTTTCGTTCGCGTGAGTCCTGCGCGTGATTCCTGTTCGAGAAGCAGGCGCGGCGCCCATTTTTCCGGCGCTCTGGCGTGGACGCAGCCGGCCGTACGGGTTAAAGAAGTCTTGAGATGCGCGCGCGAGACTTGGCCCACTTGCTCCGCCGACTGGCGGTATCCGACGTCGTTCCGACCGACGCAGAAGCGCGACGGCCGAGCGTCATTCCCGTTTGGAGCACTTCTAATTCGGGGCGCTCGCGCGCTCTGCGGCTCGTCGCCGCGCTGCTGGCGAGCGCCATGCTCGGCTCGCTGTTTCCGCAAATCTCCGCGCCGATTCGCGCGTTGCTCGCCGCTGGCGAGAAAGCCGCCGAGAGCGCTGCCGCCAAGGGCGCGGAGGGCCTCGTCAAGCTGACGGCCGAGCAGATCGCCGCCGCCAAGATCGCCACGGTCGCGGCGGCCCCCGGCGTGCTGACGCGCGATGTAGCGGCTCCCGCCGTCGTCTCGGTCGATCCCGACCGCATCGGTCGCGTCGCCGCCAAGGTCGTCGGCGCGGTCGCAGAATTGCGCAAGAGGCTCGGCGATCCGGTCGAGAAAGGCGAGGTGATCGCCATTGTCGAGAGCCGCGAGGTCGCCGACGCCAAGAGCGACTATCTCGCCGCCAAAGTGGGCCTCGATCTGCAATCGGCGCTGTTCCAGCGCGAGAAGGGGCTCTTCGACAAGAAGATCTCCGCCGAGCAGAATTTCCTGAAAGCCCGCGGCGCCTATGAGGAGGCGAGGCTCCGCGTCGAGCTGGCGCGCCAGAAGCTCGCCGCGCTCGATCTCTCGGAAGGCGAGATCGCCGCTCTCGCCGGCCAGCCGGTCGGCGAATTGCGCCGCAAGGAGATTCGCGCGCCCATCGCCGGCAAGGTGATCGAGCGCCGCGCCGATCTCGGCCAGCCGGTCGGCGGTGATGCGCAGATCTATGTCGTCGCCGATCTTTCCACCGTCTTCGCCGATATCGCCGTCGCCATCGCCGATTTGCCGTCGGCCCGCGAGGGGCAGAGCGTGCGCCTCTCGCATGACGGCGAGGAGGAGGCCGCGGGCCGCATCGTCTTCATCGGCCCCATGCTCGATCACGAGACGCATTCCGGCCGCGCCGTCGCTTCTTTCGCCAATGCGGATTTCGCGCTTCGTCCCGGCACGGCGATGACGGCGCGCATCACCCTCGAGGAGAAGAACGTGCGGCTGCGCCTGCCGCGCTCGGCGCTGCTCACTTTCGAGGGCGAGACGGTCATCTTCGTGCGCACGCCCGAAGGCTTCGTGAAGCGCAAGGTGGAGACCGGGGCGAGCGACAATGAGGCGATCGAGATCGTCTCCGGGATCGAGGAGGGAGAGCAGGCGGCCGCGACCAATGTCTTCGTGCTGAAGGCGGAGCTCGGCAAGTCGCGGCTCGAAGGGTTGGACTGACCGCCCGCCTCGTCGATGACGGCGGCGCGCGACGGGGAATGTGTGACAGTAGATGATCGAGCGTTGCATCGCCTTTTCGGTTCGCCAGCGTTGGCTCGTCGCGCTGCTGACTCTGCTCGCCTGCCTCATTGGCGCCTCATCGCTCGATCGCCTGCCGATCGACGCCGTGCCGGACATCACCAATAATCAGGTGCAGATCAACGCCATCGCGCCGGCGCTGTCGCCGACCGAGGTCGAAAAGCAGATCACCTTCCCGATAGAGAACGCGATCGCCGGCATTCCCGGCCTCGAATATACGCGCTCGCTCTCGCGCAACGGCTTCTCGCAGGTGACGGCCGTTTTCGCCGAGAAGCTCGACATTTATTTCGCGCGCCAGCAGGTGAATGAGCGGCTCGCGGAAGCCAAGGAGAATTTCCCCGTCGGCGTCGAGGCGCGCATGGGGCCGATCGCCACCGGCCTCAGCGAAATCTACATGTGGGCGATCCGCTATGCGCCGAAGACGCCGGGCCGCAAATATCTCGACGGTGAGCCGGGCTGGCAGAATGACGGCTCCTATCTGACGCCGGATGGGCAGCTCTTGCGCAACGAGCTGGAGCGCGCCGCCTATCTGCGCACGGTGCAGGATTGGATCGTCAAGCCGCAGCTCAAAACCGTGCCCAATATAGCGAGCATCGATTCCCTCGGCGGCTTTGTGAAGCAGTTCGACGTGCGGCCCGATGCGATGAAGCTCTATTCGCTCGGCCTCTCCTTCGGCGATGTGGCGACGGCGCTCGAGCGCAACAATCAGAGCCGCGGCGCCGGCTATATAGAGCGCAATGGCGAAGGCTATGTGGTGCGCAGCGGCGGCCGTCTGGAGACGATCGACGATATTGAACGCGTCGTTGTCTCGACGCGCAATGGCGTGCCTTTGCGCGTGAAGGACATCGCCGAGGTCGGCATAGGCCGCGAGATGCGCGTCGGCAGCGCCAGCATGGATGGCGAGGAGGTCGTCATCGGCACGGCGCTGATGCTGATCGGCGGCAATAGCCGCTCGGTCTCCGCCGCCGTCGGCGCCAAGCTCGACGTCATAAGGGCGTCGCTGCCGCCGGGGATAGAGGCGAAGACGATTCTCGACCGCACCGTGCTCGTCGATGCGACGATCCGCACGGTCGCCTCCAATCTCGCCGAGGGCGCGCTGCTGGTCATCGTCGTGCTGTTTCTGCTGCTCGGCAATTTCCGCGCGGCGCTGATTACGGCGCTGGTCATTCCCGTCACCATGCTGCTGCTCGCCACCGGCATGGTCTATGGCCGCATCAGCGCCAATCTCATGAGCATGGGCGCGCTGGATTTCGGCCTGATCGCCGATGGCGCGGTGATCGTCGCCGAGAACAGCCTGCGTCATCTCTTCGAGCGGCGCCATGCGCTCGGCCGCGCGCTCTCGCTCGAGGATCGGCTGCAGACGGTGATCGCCTCCGCCGTGGAGATGATCCGACCGACCGTCTATGGCCAGGCGATCATCATTCTCGTCTATGTGCCTCTGCTGTCCTTTTCGGGCGTCGAAGGCAAAATGTTCCACCCCATGGCGCTGACGGTGATATTGGCGCTCGCCGCCGCCTTCATTCTCTCGCTCACCTTCGTGCCGGCGATGATCGCCATTCTCGTCTCCGGCCGCGTCGAGGAGAGCGAGAACAAATTCATCGCCGCCTTGAAGCGCGCCTATCTGCCGCGCTTGCAGAGCGCCATCGCGTCGCCGCGCAGGCCCATCGCCATCGGCGCCGGCGCTTTTCTGCTGGCGCTGCTGCTCGCCGCGCGTCTCGGCCAGGAGTTCATCCCGACGCTCGACGAGAAGAATCTCGCGATGCAGGCGGGCCGCATTCCGAGCGCCTCGCTCACCCAATCGCAGGCGATGCAGAACGACGTCGAGAACGCCATTCATCGCGCGCCCGAGGTCGCCTATGTCTTCTCCAAGACCGGCACGGCGGAGGCGGCGACGGACCCCATGCCGCCCAATCTCACCGACACCTATATTTTCTTGAAGCCGCGCGACGAATGGGCCGATCCCAAGCTCCCCAAGGAGGAGCTGATCCGCCGCATCGACGGCCATGTCTCCGAGCTGCCCGGCAATCTCTATGAGTTTTCGCAGCCCATTCAGCTGCGCTTCAACGAGCTGCTCGCCGGCGTGCGCGGCGATCTGGCGGTGAAGGTGTTCGGCGAGGATTTCGACTCTATGGTCAAGGAGGCCGAGCAGATCGCCGGCGTGCTGCGCGGCGTCTCCGGCGCCGAGGATGTGAAGGTCGAGCAGATCGCGGGCTTGCCCTTCCTCGAGATCAAGATCGACAAGACCGAGATCGCGCATCTCGGCCTCAGCGTCGCGGAAGTGCAGGACGTCATCGGCGCTGCTGTCGGCGGTCAGCGCGCCGGCGTCGTCTTCGAGGGCGATCGGCGCTTTCCGATCATCGTGCGTCTGAAGGACGAATTGCGCCGAGACATTCGCGCGCTCGAGAATCTGCCCGTCTCCGTGCGCGGACACGACACGGGGCAGACGCGCACCGTGCCGCTGAAGCAGGTCGCCTCCTTCTCCTTCCATGAGGGGCCGAACCAGATTTCGCGCGAGAATGGCAAGCGCCGCGTCGTCGTCACCGCCAATGTGCGCGGGCGCGATATCGCCTCCGTCGTCTCCGAGGCGCAGGATAAGGTGAAAGCGAAAGTCACGCTCGCCGCCGGCGATTGGCTCTCCTGGGGCGGCCAGTTCGAGAATCTCGCCGCCGCGCGGCAAAAGCTCGTTCTCGTCGTGCCGCTGTGCTTCTTCCTCATTTTCCTCTTGCTCTATTCGGCGCTCGGCTCGGCGCGCGACGCGCTCATCGTGTTCAGCGCCGTGCCTTTGGCGCTCTCCGGCGGCGTCGCCGCGCTATGGCTGCGCGGCATGCCCATGTCGGTCTCCGCCGCGGTCGGCTTTATCGCGCTCTCCGGCGTCGCCGTGCTCAATGGCCTCGTCATGCGCAGCTATATTCTGCAGCTCGTGCAGCAGGGGCGCGCGCCACGCGAGGCCATTGTCGAAGGCGCGATGACGCGCTTGCGTCCTGTCGCCATGACGGCGCTCGTCGCCTCGCTCGGCTTTCTGCCCATGGCCTTTGCGACCGGCACGGGCGCGGAGGTGCAAAAGCCCATTGCGACAGTGGTGATCGGCGGGCTGGTCAGCGCGACGGTGCTCACGCTCTTCGTGCTGCCGGCGCTCTATGCGCTGTTCGGCCGCGATGAAGCGGTTGTTGCGCCGGAGGAGGATGTCGTCGCCGAGCCGCGAGGCGCCGACGCATGAGAGGCGTTTCAGTCTTCGCTCTGGGGCTCGCTCTGCTGACGCCGGCCGCCGCCTCGGGAGAAACCCTCGCCGGCGCGCTGGCGCGCGCCTATGAGCTCAATCCGACGATCAATTCCGCGCGCGCCGGCCAGCGCGCCAATGACGAGAATGTGCCGCGCGCGCTCGCGCAATTCCGCCCCAGCGTGAGGACCGACGCCTTTCTCGGCGTCGAGCGGCGGCGTTCGGTGCAGAAGTCCTTCGAATACGACAATGGCAATCGTCTCGAGCCGCTCTGGGTCGAGAGCATTCAGAACAATCGCGGCGGGCCGCCGCGTTCCGCCGTGCTCAGCGTCGAGCAGCCATTGTTCGACGGCTTTCGCACGCATAACGCCGCGCTTTCCGCGCAGACCAATGTGCATGCGGGACGCGAGCGGCTGCGGCTCATGGAGCAGCGCCTGCTGTTCGAGGCCGTCTCCGTCTATATGAACGTGCTACGCGACACCGCTGCGCTGCGCTTGCAGCAGAACCATGTTTCCGTGCTCGAGGAGCAGCTGCGCCAGACCAAGGAGCGCTATGCGGCCGGCGAGATCACGCCGACCGACATTGCGCAAGCCGAGGCGCGCCTCTCCGCCGGCCGCTCGCAAGCCGCGACGGCGCGCGCCGAGCTCGACGCCGGCCTCGCGCGTTATGCGCAAATCATGGGAGCAGAGGCGCGGCGCCTCGCGCCGGCCGAGCCGATCGATCGCCTGCTGCCGAAATCGCGCGAGGCGGCGGAGCGCATCGCGCTCGCCGAGCATCCGGTGGTGCGCGCGGCGCAGCATGACGCCGAGGCCGCCGATCTCGACATAAGGGTGATCGAGAGCGATTTTCTGCCCAGCCTCTCCATGGTCGGCAAGGTCTACACCGAGTCCGATATCGACGGCCGCGGCAATCGCGCGCTCGGCGCGCAAGTGCTCGGCAAATTATCCGTGCCGATCTATTCCGGCGGCGGGACCTCGGCGCGGCTGCGCCAGGCGAAAGAGACGGCGGGGCAGAAGAAATTCGACGTCGACGCCGCGCGCGCCGAGCTGATGGCGCTGACCCGCGCCAATTGGGGCGGGCTGCAGGCCGCCAAGGCGCAGATCGCCGCCGCCAGCGCGCAGATCGCCGCGGCCGAGCGCGCGCTTGAGGGCGTGCGCGAGGAGGCCAAGGCCGGCAAGCGCACCACGCTGGAGATTTTGAACGCGCAGCAGGAGCTGCTCGGCGCGCGTCTGGCGCTGGTGGTCGCGCAGCGGGACCGGGTCGTCGCCTCCTACGCCGTGCTGGCGGCGATGGGCCGATTGTCGGCGCAGCAGCTCGGCCTCTCCGTCGCGGCCTATGACGCTTCCGCGCATTTCGATGCGGTGAAGGACTCATGGGGCGGAATCGGGGGCGGAATCGAAACGCCCGGCGGCCGCTGAGAGCGACGCCGGGCGTTTTGAATGCGTGGTCCGGGATGCGAGCCTGAAGGCTCGCGGTCCGACCCGCGCCCTGGACCGCGAGCCTTCAGGCTCGCAAATCCCTTTGCTGTCAGTCGCGGCCGGCGGAGCGGCGCTGCTCGCTGTCCGCAGCCTTGTCGCCCTCGGCCTTCTCGCCGGCGGGCGTCGCGCTGGCGGTGGCGGGCGGCGTTCCATTGCCGGCGGCGGCGAGCACCGCCTCGCGGAAGGCGCCTTCGACCGAGACGACGAAATTGTAATTCGACGTCGAATAAGGCCCGATGTGCGAGGGATCATTGCTGCGCCAGCCGACCAGAATGGCGCCGAGCTTGGCGCGCTGCTCGCCCGCGAGAACCGCGCCGCCGGAGGCGCCGTCGCCAGTGCCGCAATCGAAAGCGAACTCGCGCGCGCCGCCCTTCAGCTGATTGGTCTGCGCGCGCAGGCGGCAGGCCTCGAAGGACATTGTCTCGGCGTCGCGCCAATCGGAATGGCCGCGCGAGACGAACTCCACCGTCTGCTCGACGGCGAGCTGATCGGCGAGCTCATAGGGCTTCACATCGTCGAGCGGCTGCGCGAGCCGCGCCACCGCCCAATCATTGATCGCCTTGACGGCGTAGGGCTTGGCGGAGCCGGCGACGATCGACGACATATCAACCGCTATGCGACGCTTCTTGCCATCCACCTCGGTGACGAATTGGCAGACGCGCGCGCGCTTGGCGCCGCGCTCGTCGAAGAAGACATGCGCCGCAGTGGTGATGACATTGTTGGAGAGCGTCAGCTGCCCGGCGCCATGCGCGCGTCCGCATTGGATGAGTCCGGAAGCTGCGTGCGACTGCTTCAGCGAGCCGGCGTCGAGCTTTTGACGCGCGGCGTATTGGTCGGCGTTGGCGCGGCGCTCGGAGCCGAGCACCAGCACTTTCGTCGGCTCCAGCCGCGCGGCGGCGGAGAATTTCGCCTGCTGGGTGACGCCGGCTTCCGCGGTGGAGGAGGATAGTGGCGCAGCCGCCAAGCAAAGGGCAGCCGCGAAAAGACGATATTCGACGTTCTTCATCGCGTCCTCTTGTCTCGTTCGTGACTAGGACTATGCGAGGGCATTGCGGTTCACAAGCTTGGCAGTAAGCAAAAACACGGACTTCGCCGGAATACCTTCGAAGCGTCACAGAGTCGCCACGCAGCGACACGGCCGCCGCGAAATCGCCGCCGTCTGCGGCGCGGGACAGGGGCGGCTGCTTGCGCTATTCACATCGAGACCGGGCGGAGGAGCGCTGTGATGCGAGCGAGGATGAGACGAGCGGCTTTCGCGGGGCTCGCTTTTCTGTCGGCGGCGCCGGCATTGGCGCGCGCGCCCTGGCCGGATGATTTCGTCGGCCGTCTCGAGGCGCTGGCGCTGGTCGAGACGCTGAACGCCGAACTGCTCGCCGGCCGCAGCGCCACATTGGTGCTGGAGAAATGGTGCGCCGACCATCACATGGCCGCGGAGCCGAAGATCGTCGCGCGCGTCGCGTCGGGCGCCATCACCGAGCCGAGCGCCGAGCAGCGCGAGCGCTTGGCCGTCGGCGCGCAGGAGCCCGTGAAATATCGCCGCGTGGCGCTGCGCTGCGGCGAGCATACGCTTTCGGAAGCCGATAATTGGTATGTGCCGTCGCGGCTGACGCCGGAGATGAATCGCGCGCTCGAGACGAGCGACGCGCCCTTCGGCAAGGTGATCGCGCCGCTGCGTCCTTTCCGCCGCACATTCTCGGCGGAGATGCGATGGTCGCCGCTGCCTCCGGGCTGGGAGGGCGAGACGCGCGAGGCGATCATGCGTGCGCGGCCGAAGAAGGCGGACCTCGATCCGCCGCACGCGCTGTTCGAGCATCGCGCCATCGTGCATGGCGGCGACGGCAAGCCGATCTCGGAAGTGCGCGAGACTTATACGAACGAGCTGCTGGATTTCGACGCGGCGGCCGTGCGTGAGTGAATGATTGAGAGCTTGGGGAAGCGGCCCTCGCTCAATCTTCCTCTTCGTCGAACATTCCGAATTGCGCCGGCGGGCGCGACGGCTCGGCGAGGCCGAGATGGCGGAAGGCGTGCGGCGTCAGCAGGCGGCCGCGCGGCGTGCGTTGCAGAAAGCCCTGCTGCAGCAGAAACGGCTCGATGATGTCCTCGATCGCGTCGCGCGGCTCGGAGAGCGCGGCGGCGATCGTCTCTATCCCCACCGGGCCGCCGCCGAAATTGACGGCCACCATCTCGAGATAGCGACGGTCCATCACATCGAGGCCGATGCTGTCGACCTCGAGCAGAGCCAGCGAGCGGTCGGCGAGCTCGCGCGTGATTTGTCCCGCATTCTCGACGATGGCGAAATCGCGCACGCGGCGCAGCAGGCGGCCGGCGATGCGCGGCGTGCCGCGCGAGCGCCGCGCGATCTCGCGCGCGCCATCCTCGCTCATGGAGACGCCGAGCACGCGCGCGCCGCGCCGCACGATCAGCTCCAATTCTTCCGCCGTGTAGAAATTGAGCCGGATCGGTATGCCGAAACGATCGCGCAGCGGCGTCGTCAGCAGGCCGGCGCGCGTCGTCGCGCCGACGAGGGTGAATTTGGCGAGATCGATCTTAACCGAGCGCGCCGCCGGCCCCTCGCCGATGATGAGATCGAGCTGGAAATCCTCCATCGCCGGATAGAGGATTTCTTCGACCGCCGGATTGAGGCGATGGATCTCGTCGATGAAGAGAACGTCGCGCGGCTCGAGATTGGTGAGCTGCGCCGCGAGATCGCCGGCTTTGGCGATGACCGGGCCGGAGGTGGAGCGGAAATTGACCCCCAGCTCGCGGGCGACGATCTGCGCCATGGTCGTCTTGCCGAGGCCGGGCGGACCGACGAGCAGCACATGATCGAGCGCCTCGCCGCGCGTCTTGGCCGCCTCGATGAAGATTTTGAGATTCTTGCGCGCCGCCTCCTGGCCGGTGAAATCGCCGAGCGAGAGCGGACGTAGCGAGACATCCGGATCGTCGTCGCGTTTTTCGGGCGTCACCAGCCGGCGGGGAGGGGTGGTCAAAGAATCGGGCTCCGATTGCGTCGATGCGCTGAGAGGCGCAGGGGGACTATACGCTAGGAGCAGTAGCCGAAATAAGAGTCCTTGAAAAAAGAGGCGAGTCTCCTTCTCCCACTCGCGGGAGAGGGAATTTGCGGTCGTTATCGCGCGCCCACCCGCCGCCGCGTCTCTATCGTCACCCACACATTCGGGTCTTGCTGCGACTGGCGCTTCACGAAGCGATAGCCGGTCGCGTCCCAGGGCTTCAGCTCGTCGGTGAGATTGTCGAGGATGAAATCGCCGCGATTGGTGCGCGCCGTCAGAATCGCATGGCCCTGGTCGTTCTTGTCGCGCACGATCGTCATCAAGAGCGCCTGGCGGGGAAAGCCCATTTCCATCAGCAGCCGGCGCTTTTGCAGCGCGTAGATCTTGCAGTCGCCCTTGCCGTCGATGGGATAATCCCAATGATCGGCCATCGTGCCCCAATGCTCTAGATTGGAGAGCGGCTGGATCGCGGCGTTCACCGCGCGATTAATCTCGTTCAGCCGCGCCCAGGCTTCGCGCGAGAGATCGAGATCGGCGGCGGGCAGGACCGTCTGTCGGCATTCCTGCGGCTGGCGGCCGCAAAAATCCATCCAGCCATAGGGAATGGAGGTCGGCTCGCCGGTGACGACGAAGCTCGCGCGCGGAACCTCCGCGCGCGCGGCCGAGGCGCTGAAGACGATGAGCGCCAGAGCGAGCGGACTCAAGACGCGAATGAGGAAATAGGCCACGCGACCCCCCGAAGCCGGCGTGGAGCGCCGCAGCCCGCCGCCGCGGCGTCCCTCGCCATCGAGGCCGAGAATGCGCGAGGCCTTTTTGCCCGCCCGCCAATTTGAACGCTCGGATTTTAGCGATCGCCGCGTTTTTCACCGTGCCGTTGACCCTCGCGCTATCGGCGCAATCTGACAGAAGCGGTCGCCTTCCCTTTTCCCCGGAGAAAGAAGCACATGGCCACTGCATCGAAGCGCGAGACCGCCGCGCGCCGCCCGATCCCCTCCTTCGGCAATCCCGATCTTCCGCCCCAGGGCGCGATCAATGCGCAGAACAAGGCCAGCCTCACCGATCCCGGCCCCCGCAGCGAGGCGATCGGCGGGCAGTTTCCTTCGGCTCAGTTTCCGCCGCCCACCGACGTCAGCGACATGCCCATGTTCTGGGCCTCCTTCAACAATGCGCCGAAGCGCGTGCAGAACGGCGGCTGGGCGCGGCAGGTGACGCAATATGATTTCGCCATCGCCGAGGAGATTTCCGGCGTCGATATGCGGCTGACGGCCGGCGGGATAAGGGAGATGCATTGGCACCTCGCCGCCGAATGGGGCTATGTCTCCTATGGCTCCTGCCGCATCACCGTGCTCGACGATCAGGGCCGCGCCTATGTCTCCGATGTGAAGGAAGGGGACATTTGGTATTTCCCCGCCGGCCAGCCGCATTCGCTGCAGGGGCTGGGGCCGGACGGCTGCGAGTTCCTGCTCTGTTTCGACGACGGCAAGGCGACCGAATACAACACCTTGCTCGTGACCGACTGGATCGCCCATACGCCGCCCGAGATTCTCGCCGCCAATTTCGGCCTGCCGGCCGAGACCTTCGCCAATATCCCACTCAATCAGCTCTATATTTTCCAAGGCGAGGTCCCCGGTCCCTTGGCCGCGGATCAGGCCTCATCGGCGCAAGGGGAGGGGGCGCCGCCCTATCCCTATACATTCTCGCTGAAAGGCAGCGCCGCCGCCAAGAAGACCAAAGGCGGCGAGGTGCGCGTCGCCGACAGCGACAATTTCAAGGTCTCCTCCACCATAGCTGCGGCGCTGGTCACGCTCGCGCCGGGCGCGCTGCGCGAGATGCATTGGCATCCCAATGGCGACGAATGGCAATATTGGATCAAAGGCCATGGCCGCATGACGCTGTTCGACGCCGGGCCGAAGGCGGTGACGCAGGATTTCCACGCCGGCGACATAGGCTATGTGAAGCGCGCCCATGGGCATTACGTGCAGAATGTCGGCGATACGGAGCTGCAATTTCTCGAGGTGTTCCGCGCCGCGCATTTCCGCGACGTATCGCTCACCGACTGGCTGACCCATACGCCGCCGGCCATGGTCGCCCAGCATTTGAACATAGACGAGGCGACGATCGCCAAATTCCCGCGCGGCAAGCCCATCGTCATGCCGTGAGATCGCAGGTATGATAATACCTATTCGGTCTATCGCCGGGAAATGCAGGCTTTTCGGGCGCTCACGGGCGCCCGATTCCGTTTGACAGGGGCGGCGCGGTCGCTTATCACGCAGCGATCCCACGGGCGTGGACCCGTAAAGAACGGAAATAGCTCTCCCATGTTTGGCAAGACCTATTCGGCGAAGCCCGCCGAAGTGCAGAAGAAATGGGTGCTGATCGACGCCAAGGGCCTCGTCGTCGGCCGCCTCGCCAGCCTCATCGCGCTGCGTCTGCGCGGCAAGCACAAGGCGACCTTCACCCCCCATGTCGACGACGGCGACAACATTATCGTCGTGAACGCCGACAAGGTGATCCTCACCGGCCGCAAGCGCGACCAGAAGGTCTATTATCACCACACGGGCTTCCCGGGCGGCATCAAGGAGCGCTCGGCCAAGTTCATCCTCGAGGGCCGTTTCCCGGAGCGCATCGTCGAGAAGGCGGTGCAGCGCATGCTGCCGCGCGGCCCGCTCGGCCGCAAGCAGCTCGGCAATCTGCGCGTCTACAAGGGGCCGGAACATCCGCATGTCGCTCAGACTCCCGAGCCGCTGGACGTCGCCGCCCTCAATCCCAAGAATGCCCGCAACGGCAAGAACGCTAAGAGCGCCTGACCATGGCCGAGACCACGCTTTCCTCTCTCTCCGAGCTCAATCAGGCGACGGTCGCAGCAGCTTCCGACGCGCCGAAATATGAGCAGAAGCTCGACAAATACGGCCGCGCCTACGCCACCGGCAAGCGCAAGAACGCCGTCGCCCGCGTGTGGATCAAGCCCGGCACGGGCAAGATCACCGTCAACGGCCGCGACGTCGCCGTCTATTTCGCGCGTCCGGTGCTGCGCATGATCCTGCAGCAGCCGCTCGGCGTCGCCAATCGCGTCGACCAATACGATCTCGTCGTCACGGTTGCCGGCGGCGGCCTCTCCGGCCAGGCCGGCGCGGTGCGTCATGGTCTTGCAAAGGCGCTCACCCATTATGAGCCCGAGCTCCGCAGCGCGCTGAAGCGCGAGGGCTTCTTGACCCGCGACTCGCGCGTGGTCGAGCGTAAGAAATACGGCAAGCGCAAAGCCCGCCGCAGCTTCCAGTTCTCGAAGCGCTGATTATCTCTCGATCGGCGATACGGGCGACAAAGGGCGGCGCGAGCCGCCCTTTTTATTTGTCTCACGGGAATCGGAACCAAGACCAATGGCGAAAATCTTCATCGACGGCGACAGCGGCACCACGGGCCTCGAGATCCGCGAGAAGCTCGCGGACGCGCAGAATTTGGAGCTCGTCTCCATCGCGCCCGAGCTGCGCAAGGAGGTCTCCGCCAAGCGCGACATTCTCGCGCGCGTCGATGTCGCCATTCTCTGCCTGCCGGACGCCGCGGCCAAGGAGACGGTGGCGCTCGCCGATGAATTGGGCGACGCCGGCCCGCGCATTCTCGACGCCTCCACCGCGCATCGCGTCGCGCCCGGCTGGACCTATGGTTTTCCCGAGCTCGCGCGCGGCCAAGCGGACGCCATCCGCTCAGCGCGTCGCGTCGCCAATCCCGGCTGCTACGCCACGGGCGCGATCGCGCTGCTGCGCCCGCTCGTCGATGCGGGGCTGATCGCCGCGCAGGATGCGCTGACGATCAACGCCGTCTCCGGCTATTCCGGCGGCGGCAAGCAGATGATCGCCGCCTATGAGAAAGGCGAGGCGCCGGCCTTCGAGCTCTACGGCCTCACGCTCGAGCACAAGCATTTGCCGGAGATCGCCGCCTATTCGCGGCTCGCCGCGCCGCCTCTGTTCGTGCCCTCGGTCGGCAATTTTCATCAAGGAATGCTGGTCTCGATTCCGCTCCAGCTCGAGTCTCTCGCTGCGAGGCCTCGCGCTGTGGATCTCGAGGCGGCGCTGGCGCGGCACTATGCGGGCGCGACTTATGTGCGCGTCATGCCGGCGCCGAAGTCCGGCCGGCTCGATCCGCTCGCCTCGAGCGGAACCAATGATCTCGAAATTTTCGTCTTCGCGCGCGAGGAGAGCCGCCATGCGCTGCTCGTCGCTCGGCTCGACAATCTCGGCAAAGGCGCGTCCGGCGCCGCCGTGCAGAATCTGTCGCTGATGCTGTCGGAGAGCGTGAGCTGACTTCATTCGACCGCGCCGAGCGATAGGCGCGGTTTTGAATGTTCGACGTCAGTCGTCGTCTGCCGGGGCCTCGGCCGTGTGCAGACGACGCGCATGCAGCGTCGCTACAGCCAGCACGCCCATCGCCAGCGCCTGATGCGTGAGGCCGGCCCACAGCGGCACGACGAGCAGAAGCGTCGTTATGCCGAGCACGACTTGCGCGCTCACATGGCCGAACAAAAGCCCGGCGCCACGCGCGGCGCGGCCGCCCGCCGTGCCGGCCGCGTCGATGAGATGAAACAGTGACAGCGCGAGCAATACATAAGCGATCATGCGATGATCGAATTGCACCAGCGCGACATTGTCGACGAGATTGCTCCACCAGGGCGAGAGCCGCAGCAGCTCGTCCGAGGGCGGAACGAAGCTGTCGTCCATCAGCGGCCAAGTGTTGTAGGCGTAGCCGGCGCGCAGCCCGGCGACCAGCGCGCCCGCGCCGATCTGCACGAGCACGAGAATGAGCAGCAGCGTTGCGAAAAACGAGAGCCGCCGGCGCCCGCTCGCGACGATGATGCGCGTCCCATAGCCGAGCCCGCCCGCGACCCACAGACATGCGGAGAAGATGAAGGCCGCGAGCAGCAGATGAATGGCGAGCCGCTCCTGCGCCACCTCGACGCGGTTGACGAGGCCGGAGGACACCATCCACCAGCCGACGCCGCCCTGCAGCGCGCCCAGCGCCAATATTCCGATGAGCTTCGGCTTCACGCTTTTCGGCAGCCGTCCACGCAGCCAGAACCAGGCGAGCGGAACGGCGAAAGCGAAGCCGATGATGCGGCCGAGCAGACGATGGCTCCACTCCCAGGCGAAGATCGTCTTGAACTGCGCGAGGTCCATGTTCGGGAACATCTCGCGATACTGCGGGATTTTTTTGTAATCCTCGAAGGCGGCTGTCCATTGCGCCTCGGAGAGTGGTGGAAGAACGCCCGTTATCGGCTTCCATTCGGTAATGGAGAGGCCCGATTCGGTGAGCCGCGTCGCGCCGCCCACCACCACCATGGCGAAGACGAGCGCCGCTATGACGAGCAGCCACAGGCGCACATCGGTCGCGCTCTCCTCGCTCGGCGGCGCGACGATGGCGGGCGTGGGAGCGGGAAATTGGATCCAGTCGGTCATGGGGCGGCTCGATGTGAGAGGCTCTCGCATGCCAATTAAGGGGAGCCGCGCGCCCTTGTCCACGGGGCCGCGGGACCGAAACGCCGAGGGCGAGAATTTTCCGGCTGAAAAACGCCACGTCAGGGAGGAAAATAGAAGCGCGCGAATCGTCGCGCGGGCAGGGAGCGGAGCGCAGATTTTGACCGCCAAGACCGATGGCGCCTTCCGCACGATCGGCGAGGTCGCGGAGAGCCTCGACCTTCCGCCGCATGTGCTGCGCTTTTGGGAGACGCGATTTTCCGAGATCGAGCCCGTCAAGCGCGCCGGCGGACGGCGCTACTATCGGCCGCGCGACGTCGAGCTGGTCGCGGCGATTCGTCATTTGCTCTATGGCCGCGGCTATACGATCAAAGGCGTGCAGCGCCTGTTGCGCGAGCAGGGCGTGCGCGCGGTGATCGAGAGCGCCCGCGGCGGCGCCGGGCCGGAGCGCGGCGATTTCGACGAGCCCGAGCCGCACGCGGCCGAGGCTCCGCTCTTCTCTTATGGCGAATCGCCGACGCGGGCGAAGCCGCCATCCGCCTTTCACGCGTCGGAAATCGATGAGGAGGAAGCGCCGAGAGCCTCCACCTCTCTGGTCGCGCTGGCCGCGCGCGAGCCGCCGCCCATGCTGACGCTGCCCGCCGTGCGCCTTTCCGAGGCGCCGGCCGCCGGCCTGCGCCCGCAGGATGAGCGGCTGCTGCGGCAGGCTCTGGCCGATCTCGCCGAATGCCGGCGCATGCTGGAGCTGACGCGGCGGTGAATTCCTCGCTACTTCTGCGCTGTCATGCGTTGCCAGCGGCTTCGCCGGCCTCTATAAGGGCGACCATCGGAGTGTAGCGCAGCCCGGTTAGCGCACTTGTCTGGGGGACAAGGGGTCGTGGGTTCGAATCCCGCCACTCCGACCATATAAGCGCTTGAAATATAGCGTTATTCTGACCAATGAAGAGGCTGGGCGTTCCGCACGAAAGCGGAACATAACCGCCCGAAAATCCCGCAGCGGCGCAAAAAGTCCCGCAGAAAGTCCCGCAGGGATTCTGCTCTTGTTCCGGTCGGCCCGAGACAGAAAAAAGCCCCGCCGGCGGACCAGCGGGGCTTTCGATTTCGGCTCGGCGGGAACGTCAGACTATGCGGCCGAGATCTCGAACATCGCCATCGGCTGAGACCGCCGCCGCGCCGCCGGCGAGGCCCGCCCGCCGACGGGCGTCTTCGGCCTCGGCGCGCGTGCGACTGTCGAGCACCTGGCGCAAGGCCTTGACCTCGTCCCGCAGGCCGTGGACCTCGGCCGTGAGATCGGCGATCCGCTTTTCATAGCCATCGATCAACGCTTTGAAACGCTCATTCAAAATGCCCGCATAGACTGCATCGGCCTCGGCTTCCGCCTTGGAGGCCTCCGCCGTCGCCTTGGTTGCGTCGGCGGCGACTTTGGCCGTTTCCGCCTCGGCCTTTTTGCGCCCCGCCAGCCATCCAAAGATGGCCGCCGGCGTCGCCCCGCTTGCCAGCGGCAATAGCCAATCTTTCGCGCGATCGAGCATTCCGATCATATCCCCCTCGCCATGCGCCACCGTCCAGCCCTCACTTCGATTCGCCTGCCAGCCCCAAATCCCGACGCTCACGCCACCGAACATTCGCCGCATGGCGATCGCCGCAGCTCACCAGAGCCACTCGGTCGCGCCCCCACAGGCGCTCGACCTCGCCGGCGGCGAGCGCGCGCGGCGGCAGCCTGGTCGGGCGCTCGCAGGGCTTGTCGAGATCGCCGGGCGCGTTGGCTTCCTTCGTAGCCAGCTCGCGCACGGGCTCGGTCCGGCTGCTATCGGGCGAGCCGGTCGAGGCGCATGACGTCAGCAGCATCGAGGCAAGGGCGGCGATCATGAGCGGCGGACGCATCGGCGGCTTCCTTCAGTCTGATTTCGAGATCGAGATTTTTGCGAGCGAGACCCTCTGATTCGGCGCGGCCGGCGGCCTCGGCCGCGCCGATCGCAGATTCCCGCCGTGCATGTTCCGCATCGGCGGCGCGTTGGAGCTCGAGGCGGAGCGCATCCGCACGGGCCGAGCAGGCGGCCCGCTCATTATGGCCGACGACGAGCCAGGTGAGGCCGACGGCGAGCGCCGCCGCGCCGATCGGCGTGCGGACCGCCGCCGAGAGCGCGTCGAGCGCGCCTTTGAGCAGCATGGGGAGGAGGGCGAGGATCGGCATGGCGCGCCCTCAATTGATCGACTTACGGCGGATGGCGAGCCATCCGACGTAGAGCAGCAGGCCGCCTATGCAGACGGCGAGGCCGATCGCAACCAATTCTCCGATGATCTCGGCCGCGGTTTTGACGATTTCGAGCATGGCGCTCACCTCCCGATATTGAGGCCGGAGGCGGCGTCGTCGACGCGCGCCGCCTTGACCAGCGACGCTCCGCGCCAGGCGCGCCAGACGAAATAGGCCATCAAGGCGATGAGCGTGATCGCGGCCAAGGGCCTCCAGTATGTCTGCAGGACCTCCAGCACGCCGACGTTGCTTTGCAGCGCCGTCGCCGCCTCCTGTAGCTTATCGAGCACGGCTGGCGCGGCTTCGAGACCGGCTGCAGCGCCGCCCGTCACCACGACGCCAGAAACGCCCTGCTGCGCGCGATCGGCGCCGGCGATCGTCCGCGAGCCGGAGGCGCGAAGCTCTTTCGCCGTCGTCTGTTCGCGCGGCACGGCGGCGACCTTCGCCCATTTCTGGTAAGCCTTGGCGAGCAGCCCGGAATATTTTTCGACTTGCCCCGGCCCATTGTAGCCGCGTGCGAAGCCCTTCCAGTCCTTGCGCCGCAACTCGTCGTCGAGGTGATTGTGTTCGATGAAACCGATCATCTGCCCGAGCTGCGCCGCCTCGCTTTCCGTGGCCGCCGCAAACATCGCGCGCGCGCTCGGATAGCCGGCGGCGTCGTAATTCTCGCCGAGCACCTGACCGAGACCGATCGAGACGGCGCGATAGGCGCACTCTTCATCGATCGCGATGGCGCGGGCGAGGCGATCATAATTGCCATCGCTCGTTTTCGCGTAGGGCTTCGTGCCCCACTTCTCATAGGCGAGTCCGGCTCGCCACGCGTCCAGGCGCTGATCGTTGGGTGTGAGGTTTCGCCAAAACACATGCGGCTCGAAAAGAATGATCGGCCGCTTCTTCGCGTCGAACCCGGAGCCGCGGCTCTCGACCGCGAGAACCGCACGCAATGCGGCGACTTCGCATCCGATCTTGCCCGCCGCCTGTTCGATGTCGAGCGCGGACATCCGCCGCGCCACGCCGGAAAAATTCGTCATGTTTCACCTTTGGTAAGAGCGCGCATAGGCGCGCGATAGCGCTCACGCGGCGCGTGAGCGGAGCGAGGAATTCAGCGATGCGATTTGAAAGACGCTATGGCGCGCGCGTTACTTCGATCGCGCCGACCCATGCAGAATTTGCACGAGTTCGACCCCCACAAACTGAAAAAGGGTCACTCCCACCCGATGAGCGTGGCCGTCGTGCCGGTGGAGAGGAGCCGCACGCCGCGGAAGGGGAGCACCTGGCCCTGGTTGACGTTGTAGGCGATCTCGGTTCCGGCGACGTCCCGGATCACCGCGACGCCGCCGACATTGACGTAGACCGCGCGCGGGATCACCGCGAGGTCGTTAGCGTCCGACGCGACGAGCGTGAAATGCTTCGTCGCGGGGCTCGAGAGGCCCTGCGCATGAGCGTTGAAATGGTCGACGGACATGGTTCACCTTTCGCAGCTTCCGTTGTTGGGCGTGTGGGTTGATGGCGGCTTGCATTTATGATGGGAGTGTCTTAATTTCTTCGGTCGAGAAACTGAGTTAAATATGAAGGCTATCGAATTATGAAAATCATTAGCGATGTATACGCGTCATCTCTTTATATGTTTTTGTTGTTTGTATTTTTTTATGCAATTATGGTGATGTCTTCTAATATTTTGTGTAGAGCATCTAAATCCGTCAGACTTGCGTCTACTCAATCGGGTAATAGATATGTCTCCTTAGACGGGCTTCGCGGATTGCTTGCATTTGGCGTTATGGCTCATCACTCAATTGTTGGCTTCGTCTATTTCAATACCGGAACCTGGCAGTGGAGTGAAAACCCTGTTTTAAACCAGCTCGGACAATCGACCGTCGCCCTGTTTTTTATGATCACAGGCTTCCTGTTTACAGAAAAATGTTCTGCTCCCACCGTCAGGTGGCAAGCACTTTACATCTCGCGCGTCGCAAGGCTCACACCTCTTTACGCCGTCGTCGTTGTGGTTGTGTTTGCAGCGGTGTTTGCCCTATCAGGCTTCCAGCTTCATGTGCCGCCATCAGAATTCCTGATGGAATTTGGTCAATGGCTCGCATTCGTCTGCTTCGGCCGACCGGGAATCAACGGCATGGAAAATAGCTGGACGCTCATAGCGGGCGTGAACTGGTCACTTCGTTTTGAGTGGATATTCTATGTCGTCGGGTTGCCCTTGATATTCTTGACCTCGAGAGTGTTGTCTCGCAATCGGTTGCTGGTCTTCTATTTTATATCTCTGATCGGACTCGTCGCCTTCGGCCAGTTGCGTGGCGGTTTGCACGGCGGCCCGCTTTGTCTGGCGCATTTCCTGTGCGGCATTATAGCGGCCTTCACCTATGAGAACCATACAGGACGGCTGTTGATTTCGTCGCGACCGTTCCATATTGCGGCGGCTCTCTCGCTCGTGATTTTGGGCTTTATGACCGATAGCGGTAACGCGATTGCCATCGCCGTGACCCTGTTTTTCTTTCTCGCAGCAGTTGGTGGCTTGTCGATTTTCGGCCTACTCAAGACACGAGCGGCAATTTGGATGGGAGACATAAGCTATGGCATATATCTGATCCACGGACTTGTTCTTTGGTCGACCTTTTACATGTCCAAGAAGCTTGGCTTACTGAACTCCTTAGACACATTGGCCTTTGTTATCGTTCTGCCGTTGATGGGATTATTCGTTCTTGCATTGGCTTCGCTCTCCTACATCTTCTTGGAAAAACCAACAATCGAATTTGGTCGGAGCCTGGCGAGTGACAGCTTGAGGAAAACTACGGCTGGACAACCAATTTAATCCATTGAGGGAACGTCGCTTCAGTCAGCCCAGCGACGCGGGCAATCGTCCGGGAGCGGCGTCGTCAACGTGATCCCCGGCGGCGGCGGAGGCGACCCCTCGCCATCCGCCGGCAGCCAGCGGAGCAGCGCATAGACGCCCGGCTTGGCGGCCATGACCGGCACAAGCTCTCCGCCGAGCCCAGGCGTCGTCTCGCCCGTCGGTGCGGGCCAGTCGCGGAAATAGTCGATCGCCCATGTCGCCCCCGCGGTCGAGCGGCCCGTCGTCACCAGCGCGCCATCGCGCCATACACCGAGCAGCTCGAAGGCGGCGATCATCGCGGCCTCATCGGCCGCCCATGCGAGATAATCTGTCACCACGCGCCTCCCGCGACGATCGCGTTGAGCACGCCGGCTGGCGCGCCAATCCTGTAGACCGCCGCCTTGCGCAGCCACACATCGGCGAGCGCCGAAATGCCCGAGCCGGGATTGTAGAGCGTGCGAGAGAGCGCCCCTGTCGCGACGCTCTGCGTCTCGACGATGATTGGATTGCCGGAGTAGCCGGCGGCGATAGAGAGCGCATCGGCAGCACGCGTAACCGGCACACCAGATGTCGGTATATATGAGCTCGCGAATGCGCCGGCCTCGATTTGACCGCCGAACGCGTCGAGCGCGCCGGCTATTCCGTCGCCACCGTTGCCGACCCTATTGTCGAATCCTAGATCGATCGTATCTGTCGCCGCCAGCGCGAACGTCCGCGCCGGTCGAACCCACGCGGAGGCGATGGCGACCTGCGCCCTGAAATCGTTTGACCCATTAGCGGTAGCGTCTATGCGGACACAGATAGATGATTTGCCGGCCGAACGCACATGAACACTGCCCGTATAAGCCGCAGGCGCATAGCTCGCGCTCGTGCGGCCATAGAAATAATCCGCAGCGCCAAAAGTGATCCTCCGTGCGCTCGTCGCTCCATTGGGGCCGACGATCACGCTCCCCTTGGTCGCATTCTGATATGACGGGGTCCAGGACCCAGGCTCATCGGAATTCGCCATCAAGTTTGTCCGACTCGACTCGCATAGGACACCGAGCGCCGCGCCCGTCAACGGATTATGGTCGAACCTCGCTGCATTGATCGCCGCGCTCTGCATCACGGCCGAGGCGTCGAAATAGGTCCCCGTCGTCGCGCGGGTGAGCGTCAGCCACGACGGGAGCGCGGAGACCGTGAGAGCATCCCAGTAGGCCAGCCGCACGCCCTGAGAAAGCGTGGCCACAGACGGCAGAGATAGCCTGAGACTGAGCATGGGACTCCCTCTCAAAAGAGCGTGATTGCCGGCACGATCGCCAGGCCATATGCCGGGTTTGGGGTCCACGACGACGTCTTGAACCCGCTTTCATATCCACATGCGCCGAGGCATAGTCCTGAATCCAAGAGATTAAACGCCATGCCCACGACCTGCGTGCCCGCGTTGTCGAACGAGACCGACACCCAATCACCCTCCCGCGGCGTGTATGTCGCACCCATCGAAATTTGATGAAACCCGACAGACACTGCTTGCGATCCAGTCAGATAAAGCGGAGCGCCTGGCTTTGCGTCGACGTCAGTGCCAATATTCCGGTGGATCGCTAGCGAGAAGTTTCCGACAGAATTGACGAAGTGGATGCCGAAATTGCTGACCTGCCCGCCGCGATCCAATCGAAAATAATAAGTCTTATTGGCAGATGGAGACACCGTCGTCGAGGTGATCGCCGCAAGCGGGAGCGTGCAAATTGGCGCGTCGTAGCGTCCTCGATATCTGTCTATGGCCTGCGGATCGAGAGCGCCAAAATGCTCCGCTCCAATGATGCCGCCACTGATGCGGGTCCCGGTGAAGTTGCTAGTCGGCGCGCCGGGCGCCGCAACTACTTGGATAGCAGCCGAAGCAGTGTTTGTAACCGACGTAGCGTCGATGTTCCTGAACTCAGACTCCAGTGGCCCAACTCCCGTCAACGGCACATAGAGCACCGCCTCCGGGCCGGCCGAAAACAATAACTCGCCTCCGATGTTCGCAATCGAGCAGAACTGTGGATTGGCGATGTTTGCGAAACCGAAATCGCCAACCGTAGCTGTCGCCGAACCTATATGCCAGCCGTATTGGCCGCGATTATTGCGCTGCGGCGCAAAAATGTTGCGACCGGAAACCGAAACGGAGGCCTCATCGCTCCACGGATAAACGAAGTTGCCGCCTGCCGTCACAGACGTGGCCCCGGGCCGAAAGACCGCCGCGCTAAACCATGCGTCAAATGTCGGGTTGCGATGCGACTCGTCTCGGACACCGTCGCTATCGTAGAAAAGTCCATCGACAAAATAATTGTCACGATTTTTAAACGGGTGCGTCGCATCGAAACAGGTAGCTCCGCCGACAAATGTCGTTCCACCTGCAGGCCCGCCAGACTGCGATCGTTTGAACACGGCGCCCATAGAGCCCTGGTAGGGGAAGAACCCAATATTGCAATTTTCAAAAAAGACATCCTCAAAAACGGGGCCAGTCCAGCTCAGCGCCGTCGAGCACATGCCATACCGGAATCCTTGCACATGCAGGTTTTTAAACTTGAGCCCGTAGACTGTTCCGTCCGTAAGTCCGTCGATGAAGCATGCACCTGCAGTTTGGCCCGCGACATCATTCGCCGCGGGGACTGCGGGGCTGTTCGATGCAGATATAACCTCCGCGCCAACGATCGGTCCCTTGATAATGGCTCCATTACCGGCCACCGCGACGTATTCTTTCACGGTGACGGGTGTTTTTATTCGATAGGACTTACCGGGCTTAAGCGATATCTCCACGGCGGAGTGCGCTCCGTCCCTGGTCGTTTCTGCTGTTGCGTAAGCCGCCGTGAAAGCCGGACCCCAATCCGTCGGGTCGACCATGGCGCTGGCAAATTGTTCTGGGGTGAGCACTATCGGATATCTATTGTCGAGATACTGGCTAATCGTCACTTGATACGACAACGATCCTGCGACCTTCTTATAGATCGTGCGCGCGTCGCCGTGCGTTTCATCGACCAAGACCTCGATGAATTGGCCATTTGCGAAGGGAGCGACGCCCGAATCCGCATCGGATTTTGACAGGAAGACGCCTGCAATCCCGGCCGCCGATGCGTAGGCCGCGACCAGCTCCGCCATCGATTCTGACGCTGCGGCGCTCAACGCCGCTGCGTTCGCCAAGCTCGCTGAAGTAGCGGCGCTCCCCTGGGCGGCTACTGCAGCGGCAGCGGCTGTAGTGATAGGGGCAGGCCACACTCCGCTGGTCTTTGGCCCGTAAACAGCATAAGTCGCGATATCGATCGCAAAGTCGCCGTCGACGCCAATGGCATGCGACGGCGCCGCATTGTTCATCGGCCAAATTTTCGTCCCGCGGAACAGCGCCAAATTGAGCATCGGCGCTGTGACTGGGCCTGTGATCGACACCACTATATTCGACGGATCCGTGACCAGCGACACAGAGCCGAGCGCGAGCGGCGACACATATCCGAGAACAAAGCTCGAAATCTGCGACCAGCTGCCAGAGCCGGACGCGCCGATTTTTTTATAGACGCCATTATTGGCGCCGGTCGAATCCGCGAAGACAACCGCGTAGGCGTCGGCCGCATGCGCAAGGTCGGCGTTCAGCGCCGCGGCCGTCTCGTGAGGCAGAAACGCGGTGACCTGCCCCGAGAGCGCCATATCGATCGCTGCGTTGAGCAGATTTTCGTAGGCGCGGATTTCCGGCTTCCGCGGCTCGTGCGGCCCGCTCGACGGGACGCCATCGGTTTTGTAATCCCGGAACACCTGATTGGCGGTTTGTTCGCGCGTCGACATGCGATCCTCGGATTATGGAGGCGACAAGGAAAAGAGGGGACGGTCAGGAGACGACGATCGTCGCCATGTCCGAAATCGGGCTGACTTCGCCATAGGGAGACGAGAGCCAGGCCTCGACCTGATAGGTCCCCAGCACGAGCGCATCGGTTTCGCGCTCCCAGCGGCCGAGGACAGTGTCCGCGATCGACCACGCGCTTTCCGGCGTCGTCACGCGGCGATAGTGGAAATGCGGGATAAGCGTGTCGTTCCCCGGATCGGAGATCGACATTTGGATGAATTTCTGGCCCGCGACCGTCACCTCCGAAAGCGTCGGCGTGTCCGCCTTGTCGATCGCGGGTCCGGCCGGAACAGGCACGGCCACAGTCGGATTCACAGGATCATTCGGCGGAGAGACATTGCTGAACGCATCATCGGCGAGGCCGATCACTTTCAACGTGACGCGATGGAGCTGCGGGGTCATATCGAGCGGCCCATCGATCCAAAACTTTCCGACAAGTCCGATCTCCGGGCAATCGAAACGAACGACGAGCTTGCGCCTTGCCCGAAGCAGAGACCAGCCTCCGATGATCGTGCGCTTGGAAAGGCAATTGACGCGGCGCATCGTGCGATGTGCGAGGCGAAAGCTCTGCGAGAAGCTCTGTATCGCTTCGTGCTGAAGCTGCGACACCTGCTCGCCAATGTCGGCGTAGGCGGCGTCATCGAATACCGCCGGCGCGTCATTGTTCTGGAAATTCATTCGCGGCTCGACATAAATGCCGACGAATTTGGATGAGGTCGAATAAGCGCCGCCAGACGGGTCGCGCATGACTGCGGAGATGTCACGCATGGTGAAAACGACGTCCGGCTCTTGATCGTCATAGATCAGATAAGCCCATTTCCCATATTCGTTCTGATAGAAGAATCCATCACAAGAGATATCGATGCGATCCTCGACGGCGCGACGCTCCTCCGCTGTGTTGAACTGCATGTCGCAGCGCGCCCAAGGCTCATTGTCGCCGTAGAAATCTAGCGTGGGCTGATCGCAGCGATCGGCCGCGACAGCGAAACTATCCCAGTCGATCTCATCTTCCGTGTTGCGGAAGCCCGCCTCATGCGTGCGGTGCCAGGCGCGGCAGATCGCCGGATTGCGCGAATATTTCCACGTGGACTTATCTGCGAAGGATTGCTCGGGGTCGCGCGGATCATAAGCGAGCGCCGCGCGCCGAACGTAACGCCACTTCGGGAAGCCTTCGGGGTAGACTTTGAAGCGGTCGATCGTCTGATATTTCGTCGCCACCATATAGGCCATCGAGAGGCCGCAGCATTTATGGTCGGCGCCCCAATTGATGACGGTCGAGGCGTAATCGGGCCGCACGCCGAGCGGATGATCGCCGAAGAACTCGCGCAAAAGCGTCGAGGGCCTTCCGGCGGCGGTCGCGGTTCGAAACTCGACGAAGACGCTCGGAGCCCAGCCGATCGGCAGCTGCTGCACCTGGCCCTGCCAATAGATGTAGGAAAAACGCTGCGTATATTTGATTCCGGAGTGCGGCCACTGCACGCCTTCGCCGAAGTCGACGCTTCCAATCCCCGTTATTGGCGCGCCATAGGCATAGGCTGCAGGGCCGGAGGAGAGCGGCAACAGCTCATTGTCGCAGTACCACGCCTCTATGCCATCGATCGGACCACAATCGACGACGGCGGCCATGCCGAGCCATCCATTTTCCAGCTCGTAGACCGTGAAGTCGCCGCCGTCCGAAACGAGCCCGAAGCCATAGAAGCGATTGGCGACAGGCGAGGCGCGCGTCATCATCGTCTGCGATGGCGGCACTTGCGGCAGCTGGCCCTGCTGGCGATGGCGCGGCGTAAGCGCCAACGCGGCGCCGGCGAGCGCGCCGGTGACGATGACCGAGGCCGCAATCTCCGCGATCGACGCGCCGATGATCGGCACGATCACGGCCGCGCCGGCGCCGAACGCCGTGACGATCGAGCCGGCGATCAATGGAACGAGCAGCTGCGGCATTTCAGCCGATTCTCCATGTGGCGAGCACGACGGGCTCGCAAATAATGAGCAGACGCCCGAAAGAGGCGGCGACATAGGCATGGCGCGCACGCATGGCCAGCGCGGGCGCCTGGTCGCGCTGAGCGATGAGCGCCACATCACCCTCTGAGGCGTCGCTCGGCGTGATTTCGCGAGCGCCGAGCGCTCTGGCAGCGGCGTGAGCGCCGAGCAGCATGCCTCGGCGCCAGAGCGCGGCCTGCCGCCGGCGAGAGAAGGGGACAACGACGCCCCGCGCCCGCAGGCAGTCCGCGACGGGCTCGCTGCAAAGAGTGTCCGGACGAAGCGGGTAGGCCTCGAAAAAGGCGAGCACGTCGCCGGCGGCGTCAGGAGAAATCGAGCGGTCGCGAATATTGCACCAGCCCCACGCGCTCGAGTCCTCGGTCGCCCGGAAATCTCGCGCGTTGATCTTCATCGGTGATGAGGCCATGCGCGGGCCGCCAGCGCATAGAGCCGAGCGGCTGCATGGTGAGCGTGATCGTCGACGTTCCCTCGTCGTGGTTCAGGGACGAGGATAGCTTGTCCATTTCGCGCGTCGCCTCGAGGCTCACAGCGGCGAGCTTCCATTCCTCGCCGAGAACGCCAGTCCCGAAAGCAAGGATGAATATTTCGGCCTTGCGCCCACGCACTTCCGAATCCTGGTTTTCGGCGAGCGCGAAATAGCGTTGGTCGAGCCCGGACATGACGAGCGTCGTCGTCTCTTTCGGGCGTCCATAGCCGAATTCGAGATTGCTGATCGAGCCGATGGCGCCTGTGGCGTTGGCGCCGAGAAAAACGCGGCTGCCGGCGTCGAGCGAATATCGCCCGGGCCACACATGCATCGTCTCGCTCTTGAAATAAAAGGTGAAGCCGAGCGTCATATGCGGCGTCGCATGCTTATCCTGCATGGCGAGCCAGTCATCGAACTCCATCATCACCAGCTATCCTCGACGAATTCGAGTGTGACGACGCCGCGCCGGCCGAGGTTGAGCGCCCCGAGCGACGTGCGCGCTTGCGTAATATCGACGCGCACGCGGATCACCGGATCATAGAGCTCGACCTCGTCGCCGACCGCCAACGCTTCGCGTAGCGGAGGCCATATCGAGACCATTTTGTCATCGCCGCCGGCAATATCCTCTAGATCGAATATTCCATAGCCGCGCTCGCCGAGCCCGATGAATTGGCCTGCGGAAAGATTCGCGCTGCTCGGCGGCGTCATGCGAAAGCGCGTCGTCATTTGCTCGGCCGCCGCCGCGACCAATCCCGCCGGCGCGGCCGATGCGAAAAGCGAGGAATCGGAAAAGTCCGCGCCGTCGGAAAAGCCGACGCCGGGCAATGGCGACACCGGCGCGCGCCGCCAATCCCACAAGGGCAGATAGAGCGCGCCGCTCGTCGCCATGATGCGCAGCAGAATTGCCCGATAGGCGAGGATTTTCCAATCGTGCAAGGTCATGTCGACGAGACGGAACACCCAAGCCCCGGAGTCGTTGCGCACGCGCGGCGCGGCGCCGATGGCGGGACGAGGCCCTTGCAGGAATGGAGCCTCCACTATTGGCTCGACGCCCGCAGGCGCAAGCTCTCGCGGCCAGCGGGGAAGCGCCGGATCGATAGGTGTCATGCGCGATTTTGCCGATCTTGCACAATGTCGAGAATATTTCGGCTATAGTTCTGCAACGCGCCGGAAATCTTGTGATTGATGAGCACGTTGATATCGCCGTCGCTCATCCGCTCCACTGAAACATCCGTGTCGTGGCCGCGATTATTGGTGACGTTGACCGTCACTCCGCTCCGATAGGCCCCGCTGATCGGCGTCGCGCGAGGCTGCGCGAGCCGAACCGGAATCGCCCCGTTTTTGAGGGGGACATAGGCCTCGGGGCCAGAGCCCTCGCCGAACATTGCGAGTTGCGGCGATGAGGCCACGCCGCCGTCCGCATAGCGCCGCAGCGGCAGAGGGCCGCGGGACGTCATCACGCCGCCATCGGCGAAGCCGAACAGCCCTCCGATGCTGGAGAACAGCGAGCTGAAGAAGCCGCCGCCTTCGGCCTGCGGGAATGGTCCGATTGCGCCGGCAGGCTGGCCAGCGAAATTATTGTTTCCGAACAGCCCGCCGAAGAGCCCGCCACTTCCGCCCCCGATCGGCAGGCCGCCGACGCCGCCGCCGATCATCACATTGGCCGCCTGAACCTGCATGGTCGCGACATTCTGCTTGGAGCCGAAGCCGAGCAGCCCGCCGAGAATGCCCCCATTCGTCGTGCCTGTGCGACCGAGCAGATCCTCGGTGAAACGCCCCGTAACCATGTCGATCGCATTGTCGCGAAGGCGTGTGAGTGATTGCAGCGCCGCTTTGCCGACGTCCTGGCCATTGGCCGCCGCCTTAGCGACGCTCGACAGCGTGCCGGAGACGCCATTGCGGGCAAAGTCCAGGTCTTCCGTATAGCGCCGCTTGGCCTGAGATAGCTCCTCTTCCTTGCGCGCGCGTTCCGCCTCCGCCTCGCCGACTTCCGCTATCTTACGTTTCAGATCATCATCGATCGTGATGCGCTGCGTCGTGAAGTAATTGAGCTGCTTTTGCGACTCGATGACCCCGGAAAGCGTGGCGTTGTCAGCCGTCAAAAATTCGCGCTGCGCATCGAGCAGCGAATTTTGCTCGCGCAGACCATTATTGGCGTCGCGCAGGCGATTGTCGATTTGCTCGACGTCATAGGCCTTCAGCCGATCGGCGACGCCAGCGTCATATTTGCGGCCGAGGTCGTCGGTCGCGGGCGCAGCGACGCCAGGGCGGTCGAAGCCTTTCCATGCGCCGATGCCCTGCGTCTTCATGATCCAGTCCGCCATTTTGTTTTGATTTTCGGCGGAAAATTGATCGGAGCCTGAAAGGCCGAGCGCGCGCATTGCGTCGCGCTGCGTCGAATTGACGATCTGGAATGCGCCTTTGGCCGACGAGACTTCGCGGCGCGATAGGCCTGTGCGGCTCATTTCCTGGCGCGCGATCTCCTCGCCCCAGGCGATGGCCTCATCCATCGTCATTGTCGTCAAAGGCCTGGGGGAGCGGCGATAGCCGAGCGAGACATTGTAAGGATCTCCGAAACGGCTTGTTCCCTCGGCGCTCATAATCGCCGCATAGGGGGCCGCTTCGCCGGCGAGCGCGAGCCCCCCAGCGCCAGCTCTGGCAAAGATCGGAAGCTGCGCCCCGATCTTTCCGCCGATCGCCCCCGCGAGGCCTTGGAAAGCCTCCGAGACCTTTCGCGCCGCAGCTGCTGCGACGTCGAATTCCCGCGCCATGGGAGCCGCCGCCGCTGGAAGATTTTCCCGCCGGAAGTCGCGCGCATCGTTCAAAATTTGCTGACGGCCGCGCTCGTAGCTCGTCATGCCGGCCAATTGCAGCTGATCGCGCGAGGCGCGCGTGTAATCGTCCACCTTGCGCGCGCTCTCGGCGAGCAGACGCGCGCGCTCTGTTTCGGCAGCGACGCTCGCCCGTGCAGCGTCGCCACTCTCGCGCAGCACTTGCAGGCGCGCGCGATCCATCGCCACGGACTCCCGCTCGGCGAAGGTGCGGGCCATGATCTCGCGCACCTGCAGCGCGGAATCCTCGCGCATACGATCGAGCGCACCGCGCCAGGAGCCGATTTGCGTCTCGAGATCGGCAAGCGTCTTGCGCGCCTCCCCAGCGCGATCGCCGAGCTTGGCGAGGCCGTCATCCGAGCCGAGCAGCTTTTGCAGCGCATCGCGCGACTCGCGCAGGCCTCGCAGCTGCCCGAGGTCCGGGTTGCGCTCGTCGATGATTGAGCCGGCGCGATCCGAAAGGCGATTGAGCTCGAGAGAGCGCCGCTCACGCGCGGCATTGTCGTCGCGTTCCGCGATTTTTCGCTCATATTCCGTGATCTGCTGATCGAGATAAGGCGAATGACCAAGCGGCGCCATGCCGAGCAGACCGGCAATTCCGCCCGGCTTGGCGTCCATGGCGGCCCGCACTTTCTTCAGCCGATCGAGTTCCTGCTCATCTGTCGGAGCAATGACGCGGCCGACCCAATTTCCGGCGCCATCGAAGAGCCTTTTGATATCCTCCCAGGTCTTTTGCAGCGCGGTCGCGGAATCCTTGGCCTTTTGCGTCTCCTCGTCGAAGAGGCGCGTCTTCAGCGCCGCGGCTTCCGAATAATGGCCCGTCGCCTCGAGGCTGCGAACCATCTCTTTGACGCCGAAGGAGATCGGGCCGAAGCGCTTCTCCATCGCCGCGAGGCCTTCGCCGCCGACGATCTGGGCGATTTCCTGCTGGGCAGCGTCGAGGTCGAGGCCGAAGGCATGGGCGAAGCGCTGCGAATCGGCGAGCAGGCGCGGCATGTTCTCGACGCCGATTCCGGCGCCGGCGAAAGTCGTCGCGCCGCCGAGCGCCTGCGACAGCGACAGCTGCCCCGAGGAAGCCGCCCCATTCGCCAGCTGCCGCAAATCGCCGACCGAGGCTCCGGAGAGACGGCCGACGCCATTGAGCGAGCGCTCTAGGGCGACATTCTGCTGCGCGAATTGATGGACGGCGTAAGACGCGGCGCCCAATCCCACGGTCAGCAGAGTGAGGGGCGACGTGGCAATGCGCAGCGCCGTCGCGCCGAATTCTTTCAACGTCGCGCCAGCGCCGCCTCGGCTCGACGAGAATACGTCGGCGATCTGCGAGCCCTGCTGAATCAGGACGGTGAGCGGCGCTTGGCCGCCGGCGAGCGAGACGCCGACATCCTGAAACTGACGCGAAAGATTGATCCATTCGTGGCGGGCGAGGCCGACGCTCTTGGCGTGTGCGTCGACGTCGGAGGCGGCCACGCGATTAGCTCGCGACCACGCGTCGAGCCTTCCGGACATGGTGCCAGCCTCGGCGCTCCATTGCGTCAGGCTCGCGATCATCGGGTCGATTGTCGGTGCAGACGGGCCTCCGACGAGGTCCGGGACTTTTTCGGCGAAGGCGCGCTTGACCCGCTCTATCGCGGCGGCGGCCTCTTGCTGCGAGAGCGCTCCGGCGCGGGCCGCCTTGCGAATTTCGTCGAGCGAATCCTTGTATTGGCGCTGGGCGGCGTAGAGCGGCGCATATTTCGCCCGCAGCCGGTCCAGCTCGGCTCCATAGGCGGAGATATCGGCGGCGCGGCGCTCGCTGTCGAAATCGTCGCGCACGCTGAGACGATCGTTGAGCGGCGCCTGGAGCTGCGCAACGGCTGCGGCGCGCTGGCGCTCATAGGCCGCCGCCAGGCGATCGGCAGCCGACGCCGCCTCGACATGGCTGAGAGCGCCCGATCGCGCGGCCTCGTCGATCTCGCGCAGCACGGCGACATGCTGGCGCTCGACCGCATAGAGCGGCGAGAATTTCGCGCGCACGCGGTCCAGCTCGGCGCCATAGGCGGCGATATCGGCGGCGCGCGCCGCATAATCAGAGCCGCCGCCCATTCCAGCGAAGGAATTGGCGGCGATCTGAAATGGCGTCTGCGAGACGGGATTGCGGGCGAGACTGGAGGCCTCGCGCGAGAAATTCCGCGCTTCCTCGGCAGCGCGGCGAAACTGCGTCTGCGCCGCCGCGCCGATCTGCTCCAGCGCGCGCATGATCTGATCGCCGCCCTGCGACGTCAGCCGAATTGCAACCGTGTCAGTCGCCATTCACACCATCCGCGGATTCCGAGGCGGCCTTCAGCAGGCCGGCCTCGGCGCATTGCAGGAAGTAGAGGAAATCGTCGCGGCTCGGCGGAGCCGGCAGAAAGACCAGCGCGCCGCTATAGTCCAGCCCGCAGATTTGGCCGGCGAATCCCGCTCGACGCCAATTTCCGGGCAGCAACGCCGCGTCGAGCGCGCGGCGCGACAGCGGCGTCAGCTCGCCGTGCTCTCGCTCTGGGCAGAAGTTACCGTCGTCGCCGCGCTTACCAGAGGCGCAGGGGAGGGCGAGAGATCGGCAGCGCCGGCAGTAATCTACGCCGCCGGAGGCGCGCCAGGCTGCGAGCTCGCGGACCCGTTTCCCAGTCGGTTCCGCTCATACAGATCGGCGCCGGCAATCGAAAGGAACGCGCGAAGGCAGCGCGGCTCCCGGAACAGCAGAGCAAAGAGGCGACGGCTTGGAGTTGGAGCGTTCTCGCCGTCGATCGCCACGCCCTCGACCGCGGAGACGGTCCGCATCGCCAGCTCGACATTTTTGAAGCCGAGATAGTCGTTCTCGGCGTCGGACGTCGCAGCCTCGTCATCGATCGTGAGCCCATATTCAGCGAGGCCTGGTTCGTCGCCGGCGCCACGAAGGGCCGCCACGAGCCGATAGGCTGCGGCCTCCGCCGCCTGCTCATCGCTCCCCAGCGCGCGCCGCACAAAAAGCGCCGCAGCGCCGCCGAGGGGCACGCGGACCGGATCATTTTTCGCAGTGGTCGAAATATTCAGCATGTCAGTAGCTCGCGATCTGGTTTTTGAGGGTGACGGCCAACATGGCGGCGGCCGACGTCTGCGAGGCGCGGAAGGCGTAGCTCGCCTCGACGCCGCCAGGACCTTGAATGGCCGCGCCCGCCGGCTCGAGATAGGCGGCTCCGGCGACGATGGAGAGGGCATTATTCGAGCCCTTCGACCATTTGAATTCGAGCTTCTTCGCCGTCATCGCGTCGGCGATGGATTCCAGCGTCTGGCCCGAGTAGCGCACGCGGATTTCGCCGGTGAATTTGGCGTCGTCGGCGAGAATGATCGCCGATGCGAAATCATCCGCGTCCACATAGCGTTCGATCTGCGCGCCCGTGTCGTAATTGAGCCGCGCCGACAAAATAGAGCCCGCCGCGACGTCATCGATGAGCAGCTGGCCGATCGCCGCGGCGAGCGGGTCTTGGGCGGCGATGGAGGCGGGCGTGCCGGCGCCGGTGCTGGAGGCGAGCGTGCGCTTCTTGCCGAGCAGGGAGACCGTCGCGCGCTGCTGCCCCGGCTGATCGCTGATATCGAGCGCCAGCGATTTCGCGCCGAGCGACATATATTGCCAGAAATCCGACGAGCCCATTTCGATTTCGATATCGCGCGTCGGGAGCGTCGCCGCGCCCGACGCGAAGGCGTGCGAGAGATTGGTCGAGCCTGTCGACGTCGGAGCGCCGAGGAGCAGTTTCAGCCAATAGCCGAAATGGGCGAGATCGACCGGCACGACGATATCGCCCGAGAGATCGGGCAGGCCCTGCAAGGGCGCCGCCGCGTCATTGCCATTGTTGAGGCCCGCGCCGATGAGGGGATTGTCTTCGAGCGGGCGCTTCTGCATGAGGGTATGCGTGTAATAGACCGTGGGCTTGAAGCCGGTCGACGCGAACGTCCCGAAGGAGCCGGCGTCGGAAAACAGCAGTTTGGTCAGCCGGCCTTTGCCGATCGCCGTCGTGGACATGGATCATACCTCCGGGATTGCTGCAGGATAGGCGATGGCGAGGTCATCCGCGCTCGCGAGACGCGCCGCGCCATTGCCGATGAGCGTAAGCGCGGCCGAACCGTCCAGATTGACGACAGCGCCGCGGCGGCCCGCCGCCTCCGCATCGCCGAGGATGACGACGAAGGTGCGTTTGGGCGGAGCTTCACTGATAGGCGCCGGGTTTTCCGGCGCGTCCGATTGATCCGACATTTTCAGCTCCTCAGAACGGCTGCGACGAAGTGAATTCGAGCGTGACGATGATTGAGGCGGTTTTCGCGGTGCGCGCGCCGAGCGGCCGTAGGCCGCGCTCCGGAGGCCGGCGGAGATCGGCGAGCAGAACGGCGCCGCCGAGCGTGCGATCGGCGGAGATCGCCGCCGCAATCGCCTCTAGGCCGGCGTCGAACGTGGATCCGAGCAGCGTTGCGTCATTCGACGCCACGATCCATTCCAACTCGGCGTGATGGACGAGCGCAAAACGATTTCCAGCGAAGCCGATACACAGCTCGCCATTTTCCGTCTCGGCGTCGCCATCTTGCAGCACGAGAGCGGTGGAAACGATATCCTCGCTATCGACGGATTCGAGCGTGTCGTCGAGCAGCGCCGAGCGACGCACGGTCGGCAGGCCCGGCGAGGAATCGAGAGCGGCGATGAGCGCTTGCAGCGCGGCTTCTGTCGCAGTCACGAGGCGGAAACCTCTCGCTCTATCGCAACGCGCAGCGAGCCGCCCATGCGCCGCGCGATCTCCGCGACGTGCAGGCGCTTGCGCAACGTCGCCTGCCGAATGAGGACGAACATGACCTGCGGCCGCTCGCGCCGAAACACGGCGAGACGCGCTTTCTTGTTGCGACCATTCTTGCGTGTCCAGACGCGAAAGAGATCGGCGATGAGGACGCCGCCGTAAGGCATGGGGACGAAGCGCAGCGGCACGCGGTTTTCCTTCATCCATACGGCAGGCGTGAGCATGGCCGCGAAAATGCGCCTTCCGTAGCGTGCGGCTTCGATCGTCGGGAAGGCCAGGAAGCTCGCGTATTTCGGCGCGATCGTCACACCCAACTCATGCGCGGATATGATCTCGGGCGCCTTGGTATAGACGAGCGCAGTTGGCGAGAGCGTGTCGCTTCGCGCGTCATTGGGATAGACGCGGAGCTTCCATGCATTGGCGAGACGCGAGAAAGGCGATCTGCGGCTTTGTGTGCGCAGAGAGAACGCCGATTTCGTATCGTCTTTTGTCGCCGCGAGCGT
Organism: Methylosinus sp. R-45379; assembly: GCF_001644125.1. Taxonomy (NCBI): domain Bacteria; kingdom Pseudomonadati; phylum Pseudomonadota; class Alphaproteobacteria; order Hyphomicrobiales; family Methylocystaceae; genus Methylosinus; species Methylosinus sp. R-45379. Next base: position 8,559 of record NZ_LUUM01000268.1, on the reverse strand, counting down.
GTCGCGACCCGTCCCAGAAACAGCGCGACGCAGCTTGCGCGCCAGCTCCGCCTTCACGGCGCCGACAGCGAACCCGCTTTGATCTGCTTGCAGATCTATCAGATCGGCCATGATGCGCTCTCACAAAGGCCCCGAGGGGTCGCAGAGACATGTCCAGACGGCTGCGTCGTCATCTTCGCAGCGTGGCGCCGCGACGATTGTGAAGGTCTCGCCTGCGACCAGCGTTTGAGCGTTTTCGACGACAGCGGCGGCCTCGAAGACGCCAGATTTCGCTGGCGAGGCCACCTGCAGCCGCCGAACCTCGACGCGGGCGCGCTTGGCGACGAAATTCGCCGCGCCGATCTCTGCCGCATCCGACGAGCGATCGACGATGATGCGGCAGGGAACGCCAACGGAGGAGCCAGGGGCGGGACGATAGATCGCGTCCCGTCCCCAGAGCCGGAAATTCGCCTCGAGCGCGCGCGCGGCGAGCGACACAAAGGACATGAGCCTGCGCCGATCAGCCGTAATTGCCGGCGGCGAGCGTCATGCCGACGATCGTGCGGCCGCCGATCTGCGCGCAGACCTTGAAAGCCGTCTTCGCCGTATCGGTGATCGAGAGAATATAGACGCCGGTGGCCAGCGTCTGGACGCGCAACGCTTTCTTCGCGGTGTAGGCGGCGAGGTCAGCTCCGCTCGACGTCTTCGCGCCGACCGCACCGGAGGCCGTCGTCGCAGTCAGTCCCGCGCCGGCGGCATCGTCCGAAAGCCAGAGATCGAAATTATACGGCGCCGCGACCGTGTTGCCCGCAGCGTCCTTCGCCGTGATCGTGACCTCGGTCACATTCGCGCCGCCAGCGGCGGCCGCCATCGAAACGCCTACGGGCTCGCCGACGCCGGCCGAGGCCACTTCGTTCAGCCGCACATAGCCGGTCGCGCTCGGATTGGCCGCGACGGCCGTCGCCGCGCCGATGAAGGCGTTTCCAGCCGCGACCGTGGTGCAGTTTTTCGCGGCGGCGTCCCAATAGATTTTCTGGCCGATCGCCCACGCCTGCGCGGAGACTTTGGTCAGCTCCCACACGCCATCAGTCGTGAATACGCAATCCACTCCCGAAAGCGCATCGAATTGCGCAACGCCGAAAATAGCGCCGATGAGCGCGCCCTTGCCAGAAGTGATGTCGTAAGGCGCGAGGAGAGTAAGGCTGCAGCCGGGCTGCACAAAATTCTTCGCCATGTCATGATCCTTCCGAAGCTGGGGAGGGCCGCGCGTGCGCGGCCTTGCTGCTTTGTCGAGCGTTACAGCCCCGCGTTGCGGAAGCCGAACCGATAGTCGATGGCGCCGCAGCCGAAATCGTGCTCGAGAGAAACCTCCATCCCCTGCCGGCCGAAAGGTTCGTCTATGCGCATTCGCGGCGCTGCATAGCCTTCGAGGAGACCCCATTCGAAATTCGCGCCCATGGCGGGATCGGCGAATAGATACCAGGGGTTTCCGGTGATCTGCGCCGAGACGAGGAGAGACAACTGATTCTGAAAAATCGGCACATTCGCCGCGACCGCCGCATAGAGCGGCGAGAGCACGCCCTGCGCTTCGGTTTCCTTGTCCGGCCCCACGAGAAGGATAGAGGGCGCGATATTGAGCAGCGTGCCATCTTTCGTCTTCATTCCGCGCAGAGCCGCACGGCCGATTCCGAGCGTGGGATTGCCGATCGCCCCAGCAGCGGCGGCCAGCGTCTTATCGGTCGTGTTGAAGACGGCGCGACCCGTTTCGATCAGCGTCGGGCCAGCGCCCGTCGCCGAAAGCATCATGGCGTAGAAGGTCTCTTCCTCGAAGCGCGCGACGGCGGTGGCGCGGCTGTTGAGCACACGCTGAATCGATCCGAGATTATCATTGACGAGCAGCTGGCGAGAGAAGCCGACGCGCACGCCATATGCCTTGACCGCCGTCTTTTCCTTCGACTCGCTGAAGGTTCCCGCCTGCAGCTCGCCGGTTTCCTTTACCTCCTTGAGCTGCGGGAAATCGCCGTCGCGAACGGAGATATGGTCGCGGAAATCGACATAGGTGCGCTGCTGGGCAATGCGGCGATAGGTCGGCTCGGCGACGACATAACGGGCGCGCAAGGCGCGGTTCAGCGCATTCTCGAGCAGGATCGGGAAATCCGACGTCGATTGCAGCGCGCGGCGCAGCAGATCCTCGCGAGCGGCGAAGTCATGCGGGACGCGGCGCACGTCGATTCGATCCGCCGCGAGATCGACGAGGTCGCGCGCATCCATATATTGCCGCGCCGCTTCGTTCGGCTGCGCATTCTCGCCGAGGCGAATGGCGAGCGCATCCTCCATGCCGAGGCGGCGCGTCTCGCTCTCATCACGCCCGATCGTCGCGCGCGGACCGCCGATGTGATGATTGCCGCCGCTGGCCTGCGCCGCCGCGCGAGCGGCGGCCATCACCGCATCCATGATCGGCTGCTCGGCGAGGCCTTCGCCGATCATTCGCTCGGCGAGCTCGCGCTGGCCGAAATATTCGGCGCGCTGCGCGAGCAGAATCGCCTGCTGGCCGGTGAGACCGGTAGGAGCGGCGCGCTCCGCCGGCGTCTGCGCCGGAGCGGCGGCGGGCGTTGCGGCGGGCGACGGTGCCGGAGGCGCGGAGCGGTTCTCGTGAGCGGCGGGCGCAGCCGCCGGCGGAGCAGGATTCTCGACGGCCGCCGCAGGGGCCGCCGGTGCAGCGGATCGAGTCATATCGTCTTCCTCTTCTCGCGGGTGAGATGCGCTCGGCTCGACGCCCCGCGTCGACGATGCCGGGTCGGCCGGAGTGGCGCAGAGCGACACTTCCAGCAAAGTCCATTGGTCGGCGCGCCAGGTCTGGAGGCCCGTATCGTCCTCCTGCACCATGACCCAGCGCGTGATCGAATAGCCCACCGAAAAGCCGTTTAGCTCGTCGCGCGCCACCATCCCCTCGGCGAGCTGGCCTTGCGGCGTCTGCGCGAAGCGCACGCGTCCGACGAGCCGGCCGCCCTCGATGCGAGCTTCCTCGACGACACCGAGAATATTTCCGATGTCATAGGAATTATGCGAGTTGAGCAGCTTGCATTGCTGCTGCGCGACGCGCGACAGATCGACGGCGCTCGGGTCCATATTGAGGACCTCGACGAAACCAAAACGCCGCACGGCGGAGCCCGCCGCGAAGACGCCTTCGACCGTATGCGATTCTGGATCATAGCTCGACGCCGCGCTCGCAAAACGCAACTCGCGGGCGAAGCTCTCGCCGGGCTGAAATTGCGGCGGGGCCGCCGGCGCGGACGCGCCACGGAACATCTGCGGCATGTGAGAGGCCTTCAGTTCTTGGTGGAGGAGGCGGGGTCCGCCAGAGCGGCATCGGCGACCGCCTGCGCGGCGCCGGCGTGATTGATGCGCCGCGGATCCGTGTCGAGCACGATTCCGCCCGCGTCGAGCGCTTTCAGGAAGGCTTCGAGCTCGGCGAGCTGATCTTCCCAATTCAGCCCGCGCTCTGCGAGCGCGTCCGGCATGCTCTGCAGGCCGGCTCTGACTTCCATCACCTTGGCGGCTATTTCCTTGAGCGGATCGACCCAAGACCGCACCGGCATGGCGAGCTCGCAGCCGACCTGGATAAATCGCCGATCGCCGGTGAGGGCGGCTTCTCGCTCCATCACACGCCCCCAGCCGCGGCGAATGCGCGGCGCCAGCGTGAGCCATTGCAGCATGTCGAGCAGCACATGGCCCGCGAGCGTCGCGGCGCGCAGGCTCGAATAATTGGCCTGGCTCACATCGCCGGTGACGGCGTGATAGGGGATCGGCGTCGTCGCGCAGAATGCATAGAGCTGCGAGCGGATGAAATCGATCGTGTCGCCGCTCGTCGACGGCTGGAACGCTATGGCGTCCTCGCCGGGCCCCATGCGCAATATCTTGCCGGGCGAGAGCGTCTCTTCGGTGCGGCCGTTTTTCGCTTCCTGCCTGCCGAGAACTGGGACCGAGCCCTGTGTCTCCGGCGAACGAATGAGCACGCCGATGCAGGCTTCGATCCGTTTGCGCCAGATGATCGCCTCATTGACGTCGTCGAGACCCCGCAGCGACATCATGCTCGGCGCGAGCCAGGATACGCCCCGAATCTGGCCGGGCCGCTGAATATGGAAGTAATGATCCACATCGCGCGCCTCGATGCGCGTCGACTGCCCCGGGATGCGGATGACATTGGTCTCGCCCGGGTGCACGGGGTAGAGCCAATAGGCGAGCCTGCGGCCCCAATTGTCGAATATTATGCCTTCCGCGGTCCGGTCGTTTTGCGTTTGCGCCAGCGCCGTGCGGCTCTCGTCGAGATGATCCGCCTCGAGCACGCGAATCTGCGACGAGGGCACGCCATTCTCGTCGGGAAGCCAAAGATGCAGGCATTCGCCGTCTACGAAGAGCGACCCCGCGGTCGTCGACATGATCCCGTGGAAATCCTGCTGGCGCTCCGGGTCGCAATTGTCGACGAAACGCTTCCAAGCGTCATTGGCGCGGGCGCGCATCGTCTTGCGCGAGTCGACGGCGCGCGGATTGATCCCCGTGCCGACCGTCTGACCCCGGAATTGCAGCTCTGCCGCGGCGACCGTCTTATTGTTGCGCACCAAATCCCGCGCCCGATCGCGCAGCGCCTGGCGCGCTGGCCCGGCCTCGGCGTTCGGCCCGGTCGAGGGCGTGCGCCAATTGCCGAGCCGCCGATCGCGCGATGCGCCATCGAAGGCGCGCGTCAACTCATAGGCGGCAGCGCGCGCATGGAGCCGGCGCAAGCCGGCCATAGGCGCGACGGCGAGCAGCGCGCGATCGAAGAATGTGGGGCGGAAGGTCACGTTCAATCCCGCTCGAAAGCCGCATATGTTCCGCGGTCGGCGCTCGCCGGCGCCGGGCCCGAGGCTGGAACGCCGAGCTGGGCGCGGCGGAAGTAATCGAGCGCTGCGACGAGCTCCGTCGTCGAGCGATAGGTCACACGGCGGCCGCTATATTCGATCGTCAGCTCGCCCGATGCGAGCGCCACTTCGAGCGCGCCGATCGCCGCCGTGATCTGCTCCGAGGTCATGCTCACAGCCAGCTGCCTCCGCCATAGGACCAATCGGACTCGCTCGCGGGCGGCTCGCGCTCGCTCTGCGGCTCCGTTGTAGATTCTATTTCCGCCGCAATCTCCGCGGCGACGCCTATGGCCTCGGCCGCGCGCAGCAGCGGCGCGATCACGCTCTCTGGAGCGCCGCGCTCATGCGCCAGCGCGCGCCAGAACTCCGGCGGTCGATTGCCGATGTCGAAGGTCGGCGCGCCGAAAGCGAGCGCCATGGCGATGATGCGGCAATCGAGCCAATGATTGTCGCCATTGGCCTTCCAGATGCGATTGCCGGCTTTGTCGGTCCCGACATATTCGGAGGTGATCTGCCGGAAGTAATTCTCGAACAGAAAGCTGCCGAAGTGACAGTATCCGGCGGGCGCGGCGATCTGGCTATCGACGTCTATGCTCGTCTCGCGATTGAGATAGGCATAGAAGCGGCTCTTGAGATTATAGGAGCCGGCCTTCCATTGCTGAACGCCCTTACGGATGCGCTTACCGCGCCAGTCGAAATCGACGAGCTGCGGCGCGCCGAGCGCCGGGCGACCCCATCCTTCCTCGGTTCGCACCGCATAGGCGCCATGGTGACGGCGGACCCAGTCATAGACGACTGGCGCATTGTAGCGGCAATCTACGCCGGTCGCATCGAGGCGCCGCGTTCCGCCGAAGGCGTCTTTGAGCGGCGTCTCGTGCAGCTCGGAGAGGCGCGTCCAGCACGGATCGTCCGGATCGGACGTGTCGCCGGGCTTCTCGATCGTGCCCGCGGTGAGGTAGATGGCGAGCAGAGTGTAGCTGCGGCGATCCGCCGTCCAGCCGGTAATCTCGACATAGAGGCCGCGCTTCTGGACATCGACGCCCATGACGCAGAGCAGAGCATCGGCCGGAATGACGCGCTCGGCGTAAAGCTCGCGGCGCTTGAAGAGGACCTCCCAATCGGGAGCGCCGGACTCTTCCTTGTAGGTGACGCCAAGCCAGCGATTGAAGAAGCCCTTGAGCTTCTGCGGATCATCTCCGGCGTTGACGAAAGTTTCTGCAATCTTGTCCCATGTCGTGAAGAGCGAGGAAATCGCGTCTATGTGCCACGATGGATAGCGCCCCGGCTCCGGCTTTTCGGCGATAAAACCGTAATCCGGCAGGTGCATCGCCGAGACGATCATCTGTTCTTTTTGGTAGTGCTCGATACGCACGCCACACTGCTGGCAGATATAATGCGCGTCGAATGGAGCGCTTCGGTTGAAGCGAAGGCCTGTGCCCATTCCGTCCGCATAGCCACCGAAGACGAGGCGGATACGTTCGCCACAATGCGGACAAGGCAGACGCTGATAGCGCTGATCGCCGTTCTCGAACTCCTCGTCGACGAGGGACTCGCCTTCCAGCGTCGGCGTGCCGCCGACGAGCTTGCGATAATCGCCCGTCGCGTGGAAGGCGATCTGTCGATCGTCGACCATTGTCATCGGGGAGCCCTGGCCGGCGAGATCCTTTGGCCATTGGTCGATCTCGTCGCAGAGCGCGAACTTGATCGTGCGCATCTGTAGCGCCGAAGCGGAATTCGCGCCCGTTATTGCGATCGAGCCGCCGGGGAAGGCCTTGAAGAGCGCGCTCGAGCCCTGCTTCTGGCGCTTGGAGATGTCGAGCACGCGCCTCGCGAGCGCCGGGGAGGCATCGATGGCCGGTTGCAGTTTTTCACGATTGTAGTCGCGCGCGTCTTGAGTCGTGGGCAACACGTGAAGCGTGCGCGCTGGGCTTTCGCAAGCTATCCAGCCCTCGATCGCCTTGATCCCCTCGGTGAAGCCGACCTGCGCTGATTTTCGCACAGCGCCCTTTGTATGAGGGCCGCAAAACACCGTGTCGATGACCGCGCAGACAGCAGGGCTCTGCGCAGGATCCCACAGCTGTCCGGCGCGCGGACCTTCTACGAGGAAGAGATTGGCTGCGCCCCATTGCGACGGCGTGATCGTCGTCGCCGGCGTGAGAGCCTCGGCGATCGCGCCAGCGATGATGGCCAGTGCGGAGGCGTAGCCGTTTTTCATCTTCAGGTGCGATCCTGATCTCGGGCGGCGAGAATGGCCATTTTCTCGGCGATCTGGCCGAGCGTCTCGTCGAGAGCGGAGGTCATCTCGACTCGGAGCGCTTCTTGTCCGCCCTGAACTGCGACGGCGTAGAAGCGACCGCATTTCGATTTGAATACTGCGATCGACTGCGCAATCGCGGTCGCAGTCTCGATCGCAGCGGTTTCGATGTCGCGGACCGGGACGAGCTCCCCGCGACGACGCATCAGCTCCATTTCGGCGAGTTCCGCTTTCGCGTTCTTCTCGCGAGTCGAGGCGTCGTCATAGGCAGACGGTTTTGCTGCGCTTTGCCGAATGCTCGCCGGAGCGTCGGAGACCTCGGCCTTATTGTGCCGATTGCGCAGGTCCTGCGCCGGATCATAGCTCGCCGCCGTAAGCTCATCGAAGGTAGGGCGATGCACACGGAGGGCTTTTCCCTCACCGCGCATCGGTAGCTGGTCGGACAACGACTTCACGCGCTTCGAGATCGCCTGGCGCGAGACGCCTCGACTGCGAGCCAGATCAGAAAGGCTCGCCCAGTCTCGGTCGTCAACTGAGGTTGTCAAAAGATCGGTTTGCATCGTCAACTGTCGACAACGTCAACCCTGTTCAAAATACCGAATACATCCCCACCCCCGCACCCCTGCCTGCCCGTCTTGGGATCGGGCGGGAAGGACCCGCCGCCATGGCGGAGGGGATGGGGCGATATCGATGCATTGATACAGGGATAGCTACGCCATTTGCGCCAATTCGCGATTGGCGCAGCGCTTGGATGCGGACTTGATCGGAGGCCGTCGGCCCTGCTCCACAAGCTCCACATGTCCGACTTCGATCGGTAAAGGCGTCGGACGGCCGAATATGTCGAGCAGTACGCGCAGCAAGCCGATCTTGTCAACGCCCTCGACAACCGCAACGAGCCCCTCGAACGGCCCGACGAGAATACGCACGCGATCGCCAGCGCCATAGCGCGCGATCTCCGTCTCGCTCGCGGCGCCCGGATTGAACTCGCGATAGAAGTCGATCATCGCATCCGGCACGGGCGACGGCCGCTCGCCACTCTCCAAAAACCCGAACACGCCGCGCATGTCCTTCACCGCGCGGATGGTGCAAGCGCCTTGCTCGCCGTCGAGCTCCGCCCGCAGGAATACGTAGCGGCCGAAGCGCGGGCGCTTCGTCACGCGCCGCACATGACGGCCGGACCTCGCCAGCTTCTCCCGCACATGAGAGCGCTTGACGTCCACAGGCCGCAGCATCTTGAAGCCAGCAGCGCAAAGCCGCAGCGCGACCTCTTCATCCTTCCCCTCGTAGGCTTCGACCACATACCAGCGCTCGACCATTTCGCCCTCCGTCGCCGACTGTCCCACCTGTCCCACCTCTTCATTCGAGAAAAGAAGAGGTGGGACGCGCTAAACGCATGTATTCGCTTCGCTTGTCCCACCTGTCCCACCT
>NZ_LUUM01000267.1:0-13363 GCF_001644125.1 Methylosinus sp. R-45379 | reverse complement strand
TTTCTTCGAGCTCGGCGGCGACTCGATTCGCGCCATTCAGGTTGCGAGCCGGTTGCAACTGGCCGGATATGAGCTGACGCCGCGTCAGCTATTCCAATATCCAGCCGCGAGCCTGTTGGCGTCGGAATTGACGCTCGGCGCAGAGGCCTCTCCGATATCCGATGTCGAGCGCGCGCTCGCCCAATTCACATCCCCCTTCGCTCTTGCGGAGCTGGAGGCTGATGACATCGACCGCATCGTGCGTCGGCACGGAGATGTCGAGGACCTCTATCCGCTGACGCCGATGCAGGAAGGCATGCTGTTTCACGCCCTGTCCCAGACGGGAACGGGTCTATACCATATGCAGGAGCGCTACGAGATAAGAGGGCCGCTCGACATCGAGGCTTTTGCTGCCGCTTGGCGCCGCGTGGTCGATCGTCATGCGAGCCTGCGGACCTCTTTCGAATGGGACCTGAAAGGCCGCGCTCATCAGGTGGTTCACAGCCACGCCACTCTGCCGGTCGACATCCTCGACCTCCGACATTTATCCAATGCCGATCAATCGTCATACATCGACCAATTGCTGAGCAGCGAACGCGAGCGCGGATTCGATCTCGCGACTGCGCCGCTGATGCGCATCAAGATCATCCGAGTCGACGACGACCGGCACATCTGCGTGCGCAGCTTCCATCACATCATCATGGACGACTGGTGCACATCGCCGCTGCTGCTCGACGTGCGAAAGCATTATGCGGCTGGGTTGGCAGGGCAGGCCGTCGAGGCCGAGCCGGCGGGACAATTCCGGGACTATATCGCCTGGCTGCGAACCAAGGACATGGCGTCGGCGGAGAGCTTCTGGCGCAGCTATCTCGACGGATTTTCGGAGCCGACGCCACTCGTGGGCGCCAAAGCGATCGAGATTCGGGCCGACGCCGCCGCTTCCGTCGACGACGTCATCGTGACTCTCTCGGCGGAGGATCGGAAAAAGCTCGAAGCGCTCGCGCGCCAGCACCGCTTGACCGTCAACACCTATGTTCAGGGCGCGCTCGCGCTGCTGCTCGGCCGATATGCCGACGTGGATGAGGTCGTGTTCGGCGTGACGGTCGCTGGTCGTCCGATCGATCTTCCGAGCTCAGAAACAGCATTGGGCCTGTTCATCAACGGATTGCCGCTGCGTGTGCGCATCCGTCCAGATCAGCCGATCATCGATTGGTTGAAAGAGATAATGTCCAGCAATTTGGAAATGCGTCAGCATGAGTTCGTCTCTCAATCGATGATCCAGAGCTGGAGCTCCATACCTCGCGCCGACGCGCTGCTGTTCCAACATCTGCTCACTTTCGAGAATGCGCCGATCGACCCCAGCCTGCGCGGAGAAAAGGAGATACTCGATATCGATCTCCTGCAGCTTCGCGTCCACACGAATTATCCGATCACCTTCGTCGCCATTCCAGGCGAGACGCTCACGCTTCGCCTCACTTACGACCGCGATCGTTTCGCGGCGTCGACGGTCGAGCGTATGGCTATTCATTTTAGGCGCGCTCTCGAAAAATTGATCGCAAAGAGCGACCGCCGGGTGAGAGACGTGCAGCTTCTGCCCCCGGCGGAGGGTCATCGAGCCGCAGTCGAATGGAACGAGACGGATCACGACTATGGCGAGCCACTCGATCTCGTGCGACGCTTCGAGGCGCAGGCCGCGCTGCGTCCGGACAGCATCGTCGCCGCCTGCGAGGGCAAGACGCTGACCTATCGCGCGCTCGACGAACGCGCGAACCATATCGCAAGCGCATTGGTCGAGGCGGGCGTCGGCCGGGACGACATTGTCGCCTTGTGGGAGACGCGCGGGCTGAACTTTTTGGCGACTATGCTCGGCGTCTTCAAGGCTGGCGCGGCCTATCTTCCGATCGATCCTGCCTATCCAGATGGGCGTATTTTGCAAGTGCTGAAGGAGGCCGAGGTCGAATGGCTCTGGGCCGGGAAGAATCATCTGGCGCGCGCGAGCGCGCTCTGCGCGGATCTCGATGAGGCAGAACGGCCGCGTCTGATCGAGCCGATGACGACATGCGCAGCTGCGACGATGAAAGCGCCGCGACACAACGGGCCGCGCAATCTCGCCTTCGTCATCTTCACCTCGGGCTCCACCGGCAGGCCGAAAGGCGTAATGGTCGAGCACAGAGGCATGTTCAACAATCTGATCACGAAAGAACGCGTCCTTGCTCTGACCTCGGATGACGTCATCGCGCAGACGGCGTCGCAATGCTTCGACATTTCTGTTTGGCAGTTCCTCACGGCGATCGCCATCGGCGCGCGGGTCGAGATTTTCCCCGATGATATATCGCGCGATCCGCAACGACTGCTCGATGAGATCGATCGTCGAAAGGTGACAATACTCGAAGCCGTGCCGTCGATGATCAAGGCGCTGCTCGATGTGGCGGAAGACGACGAAAGACTGGTTCGACTCCGGTGGCTGCTGCCTTGTGGGGAGGCCTTCACGCCGGAATTATGCCGGCGCTTCATGGCGCGTTTCCCGAATATTCGCCTTTTGAACGCCTATGGACCGGCGGAATGCTCGGACGACGTATCCTATTATCCTATCGAGTCGTCGCCCGACGGAGACGATCTCAGCGTTCCGATCGGCCGGCCTGTCGACAACACACAGCTCTACATTCTGAATCGGCGCCTCGATTTGGCGCCGGTGGGCGTCGCCGGCGAAATCTGCGTCGCCGGCGTTCAGGTGGGCCGAGGCTATCTCCATCGTCCGGACTTGACCGCGCAATCCTTCGTTCCCGACCCATTCGGGCCACCCGGCTCGGTCCTCTATCGAACCGGCGATTTGGGACGCTACCGATCGGATGGCGTCATCGAATTCCTGGGCCGCGTGGATCATCAGGTCAAAATTCGCGGACATCGGATCGAGCCGGGGGAGATCGAAGCCTGTCTCGTCACCCATCCGCGCATCGAAGAGGCTTGTGTCGTCGCTCGCCGGCTGTCCAAGAATTTGTATGGGCTGATCGCTTATGTCGTCGCGCCGCAGCTGGATGCGAGCTCTCTTCGAGAGCATGTGTTGCAGACGCTGCCGGAATTCATGGTTCCGAGCGCCTTCATTTGCATGGAGTCTCTGCCGCTCACGTCCAACGGCAAGGTCGACCGCAAGAAATTGCCGGACGTCGACGCCTCCGCCCATGTCTCGCGCGTCTATGTCCCGCCACGCAACGCGACCGAAGAGATTTTGTGCAAAATCTGGTCGGAGGTGCTCGATGCGCCGCGCGTCGGCGTCGAGGACAATTTCTTCGAGCTCGGCGGACATTCTCTGCTCGCGATTCAATTGCGTTCGCGCATTCGCGCCGCCTTCGGCGTCGAAATGCCTTTGCCCGCGGTGTTCGACGCCGCAACTGTGGCGAAGCTCGCCGAGCGCGTCGAAGATCTGATCCTTGCAGACATCGAAGAGCTGAGCGACGTCGAAGCGTCTCGGCGCGCGCGAGAGACGGTGGAAGCTCGCGCCTGAGGGCGCGATCCCGCCTTCAGGAACGAGTCATCCGGAGTGGACACCTCATGGACATGATCGAGAGTCGGCGAGAGCAGCAGGATAAGAAAGCACGCCTTTCTCCGGGCAAGCGCGAGCTTCTCGAGCTTCGCTTGCGGGGGCGCGCTTCGCTGCAAATGACTCAGAACGATATCGCTCCTCGGCCGCCGGGCGACAATCCATTGTCGTATGGTCAGGAACGCATCTGGTTTCAATGCCAAGTGTCGCCCAATCCCGCTTTGTTCAACATCGCGCTGCTGGCGCGCATTGGTGGGGCGCTCGACGCGGGGGCGTTGCAATCGAGTCTCGCGGAGATTATTCGCCGTCACGAAGTGTTGCGCTCCGGCTTCGCGAGTAACTGCGGCGTTCCGCGGCTCTTCTATTCATCCGATGCGGATTTTTCCTTCGAACGGATCGATCTGCGCAGCCTCGATGAAGAGGCGCAAAATAGTGAAGTTCGGGCGCTGTCACACGCCGAGGCGCGCAAGCCTTTCGACCTGGATGCGCCGCCGCTGATGCGGGCGACATTGCTCATCTTGGGGGACGAACGGCATGTTCTGCTGCTAACGATCCATCACATCATATGGGATGGCTGGTCCAGCGGACTGCTGATCCAGGAAATTGCGCAGCTCTACGAAGCGGCGATGAAGGGCGCGCCGAATCCGTTGGCGCCGCTGTCCGTGCAATATGGCGATTTCGCCTATTGGCATCGTCGCCTGATGACGAGCGAGGCGGGCAGAAAGCAGCTCGACTATTGGGCGAACAGGCTCGCCGGACTTCCCGATCTGTTGGCGCTCCCGACCGACCGGCCGCGCGCGTCCAAACAAGCCAACCGCGGCTCACGCTATTCATGGACTCTGTCGCAAGAGGCGCTCGCGGGACTGACGGAGCTCGCCCGACGGACGAACACCACGCTGTTCGTCGTCTTGGTGTCCGCCTTCAAGACCTTGCTTTATCATTACAGCGGCCAGACAGACATCGCGGTCGGCACCACCATCGCCTATCGCACGCATCCAGAACTGGAACGCTTGGTAGGATTTTTTGCGAACGCTCTGGTTCTGCGCACGACGCTCGACGACAATCCGAGCTTCGAGACATTGCTCGCGCGTGTGCATGAGGCCGCCGTCGGCGCTCAATCGAACCAGGATGCGCCATTCGAGACGCTCGTCGAAAAATTGGCGACGAAGCGCGGCCTCAGTCACAATCCTCTGTTCCAAGTCGCGTTCGTTCACCACAATATTCCGATCGAGCGGCTGACGCTCTCAAATCTCACCATCGACGTCGAGGAAGTGAGCACGGAGTCGGCGATTTTCGATCTCGTTCTGCATGTCTTCAACGAAGCGCCGGGGCTGCGGCTGCGTTTCGAGTTTGATGTGGGCCTGTTCGACGATGCGACCATCGCCGCAATGGCGGGGCATTTTACGGCTCTTGTCCAAAACATGCTGGAGGCCCCGACGCTGCGCATCGCCGCGTTGAGTCTTTCGGATTCGGCGGAACGGTCGCAGATCATCGCCATGTCGGAAGGCGCATCCCTCCAAACAGTCACGCCGGAGCTGATTCATCACTGGCTCGGCAGAAATGCCCGTGCAGATCAGCTCGCCGTGTCGACGTGCGGCGCGGCGCTGACGTATGGCGAATTATCCGCCCGCTCCAATCGGATCGCGCACTGGCTACAGCGCCTGGGCGTCGGCCCCGACGTGCCTGTGGGCGTGCTTCTCGAACCCTCCGTCGAGCTGGTGGCGGCGATCGTCGGCGTGTCGAAGGCGGGGGGCGCATTCGTGCCGCTCGATCCGGCCTATCCGCCCGGACGGATCGACTACGTTCTGTCCGATGCAAAGGCGGGCGTGCTGCTGACGACGCAGGAGCTGGCGTCGAAGCTCGGCGACATTTCGATCCCGATTGCAATTTTGGATCAGAAGGTCCTCGACGCTATGCCGGACGTTCCCGTCGTCTCGAGCGTCGCGCCTGAAAACATCGCCTATATCATCTACACATCTGGCTCTACGGGCCGTGCGAAAGGCGTGATGGCCACGCATCGCAACGCGGTGGCCTCGACGCGCGCGCGCGCGGGGCATTACGCCGAGGCCGTCACCGGCTTCCTGCTGTTGTCGTCCATTTCCTTCGACAGCTCATTGGCGGGGCTGTTCTGGACCTTGTTCCAAGGCGGGCGGCTGCACATCCCGTCTGAGACGATGCGCCGCGACCCGGGCGCGTTGATGCGTCTTGTCGAGCGAGAGTCGGTCTCGCATCTCTTGTGTCTGCCGTCATTCTATTCCGCGCTGCTGCAGGTGACGACATCGAAAAGCGGCGCATCGCTGCGGTGCTGCATCGTCGCTGGCGAGGCTTGCAAGCGCGACGTCGCCGACCATCATTTTGCGAAGCTGCCGCACGCCGCTCTCTTCAATGAATATGGACCGACCGAATGCTCCGTTTGGAGCACGGTCCATGAAATCGCCGAGGATGAGAACCGGTCCGAGCCGGTGAGCATTGGGAGGCCAATTCCCGGCGCTCGGACTTATGTCGTCGGGCCGGACGGCGAGCTGTCGGCCGCGGGCCTTATCGGCGAGCTATATATCGGCGGTCCGGGCGTAACGCGAGGGTATCTCGGGCGGCCTGAATTGACCGCGGAGAGGTTCGTTCCCGATCCCTTCGGCGGCGGTGGCGAGCGACTCTACAGGACCGGGGACCGCGTAAAGCGCCGCCGAGATGGCGGGCTGGAGTTTCTCGGCCGTTTCGACGAGCAGATCAAGCTGCGCGGCTATCGCGTCGACCCTCGAGAGATCGAGGACGTCTTGTCGTCGCATCCCTCGGTTTCGGACGCTGCAGTGGTCGTGCCCGCAGAGAAGGAGGGGAGCGCCAGGCTGATCGCCTATGTCGTCGCCGAAGGCGATTCGGGTGAGATCGAATCCGCGCTACGGCGGCATGTCGCTCAGAATTTGCCGGCTTTCATGGCGCCAGAGGTCATCGTCGCGCTGCCGGCCATGCCACGACTTCCGAACGGGAAAGTCGATCGTTCGGCGCTGTTGGAGCCTGCGGCCGTCGCCACGGAGCAGGATTTGGAACGCGAGGGCCACGCCAGCGCGATCGAATTTCTTCTCGCCGACATTTGGCGCGCTGTGCTCGGCGTGGAGGAGATCGGCCGCAACGACAATTTTTTCGATCTTGGCGGCAATTCATTGTCGGCCATTCAAGTCGTCGCGCGCGCGCAGCAGCTGTTCGGCAAAGACATTCCGATCACGACGCTTTTCGAGGGGGGAACTCTCGGCGAGCTCGCCGGGGAGATCGAGGGCGCCGCTGGCGCGGACGCCATCAACGAAAAGCTGAGCTTTCTGCTCGCAGAGATCGACCCGACCGCCGAGTTGGACGCCGTCGCTCGTGGCCTCGGAAACGAAGGGCCGCAGCATGTCTGGTGAGATCCGTTATGCTCTCGCGGAGAACACATGTGTGGAGCCGCTGGTCGGACGCTGGGTGGCTTGGCCTCATGTGATGGCGCCGGTCACGCAGAGCCTGCATCTCCTGAACTACCAGATCAAAACGATCGGCTCCTATCTCGGCAACCCGGCGATTCACGAGGTCTCCTGTCGCAATCCAAAGCTCTTGGGCGGCGCTTTCGTCGATGTGCCGGCGACACGCCTATCCGAAGTTCGAGATTTCTTGGCCGAGACCGAGGAGACGTTTTCGGACAATCTGGCTTTCGCGCGCACGCTGATCGAGTTTCACAATAAGCTCGTCGCCGAAGCGAAGGGCGAAAGCCTCGAGGACTGCTACCAGCGGATTCCCGAACCGCTGCGTGGCTATGTCGAGCTTCTCTACGACTACTATAACCGGCCGATCGTGCGGCCGCTCGAAGGGCTTCTCTACAAGAGCGGGTATTACAAGAAAGAGGCGCAGTCGTTGCGTCTTTTCCGTCAGGAAACCGATCTCGAACGGCCCTATTATATGAGCACGCCGAGATTGTCTGGAGACGATTCGCTCGATTGGACCATCGCCTTCGACGATCCCAGAATCGACGAATTGTTCCGTCTGGACCAGGAGCCGAAATCCTTCGACGAGATCAGATCCTTGCTGGACGCTCCAGCGTCGCTGGATGGGAAGCTGCGCGCCATTTTGCGAGAGACCGACGGCGCCATTCGCGCCCCGTGGAGCGGCGACGAGGTTCGTGTTCGATACTTCGGGCATGCCTGCGCCCTCGTAGAGAGCGGAGGCGTTTCGATCCTCATCGATCCGCTGATCGCCGCGCGGCCCGAGCAGCATGACGTCGAACGCTTCAGCTTCGGCGATCTGCCCGAAAGAATCGATTATGTTCTCATCACGCACGGGCATCACGATCATTTCGTCATCGAGTCGTTGTTGCGATTGAGGCACAAGATCGGCACGCTCGTCGTGCCGAAAAGCTCGGGCGTTTTCTATGGCGATCTGTCCCTGAAGCTTCTTGCGCGTCAGCTCGGGTTCGCAGATGTGCGCGAGGTGGACTACCTCGATGAATTCGCCATTCCCAATGGGCGGATCGTCGCCGTTCCATTCCTGGGGGAGCACAATGATCTGCCTTCCGCGAAAGCTGCGTATTTTCTGCGTCTCGGCGCGCGCAGCCTGCTTTTCGCCGCGGATTCGAATTGCCTCGATCCAGAGATCTACGCACATCTGCTTCGTGAGACCGGCCCCATCGACACACTGTTCGTCGGAATGGAATGCGTCGGCGCGCCGTTGACGTGGGTCTATGGGCCGATTTTGCCCAACAAGCCCGAGCATCGACACAGTCAGGGACGCCGCTCGAATGGCTGCAACTCTAGCGCCGCGCTGGAGCTCGCGCGCGCGGTGGGTTGTCGGCGGGTATTCGTCTATGCGGTCGGGCGCGAGCCCTGGGTGCGATACCTCCTCGCTCTCACTCCCGCCGACGACGACGTGTACATGGCGGAGATCGCCAAATACATCCGGTCGCTGCGCGATGAATTGGGCGTCGGCGCGGAGCTTCTCTTCGGCCGAGCCGAAATCCTGATTTAACGCGCGAGCCTGGAAGAACGATAATGGCTGAGCTGGTCGAGCGCTTGTCGCGCCTTTCTCCTGAAAAATTGCAGCTGTTGCGGACGCGACTGAAGGATGAGTCGGAATTCGAGCGTCCCATCGCGGCCTCCTGCGGCGCAAAGAAGCTGCTTTCCTATGCACAGCAGCGCCTATGGCTGCTCGATCTCATCCAACCCGATAGCGCCGCCTATAATAATGCCGGCGCGTTTCGCTTTATCGGCGCATTGAACATCTCTGCATTTTCATGGGCGGTGAATGCGATCGTGGCGCGTCACGAGACGTTGCGGACGCGTTTTTCAGTGGTCGATGGCGAGGCGCTTCAGATCGTCGCGCCCTCGCTGGAGATCGCCTGTCCCGTCGTCGATCTGAGCAGTCTCGAAGCGGACACGCGCGCCGCCGAGGCGCGGCGTCTCGTCGAGGCGGAGGCGCGGCGCCCGTTCGATCTGACGCAGGGTCCGCTGCTGCGCGTCCTCGTCATCGATCTCGGCGTCGGCGATGCGGCTGGGGCTCGCGAGCATGTGGTCGCCTTCACGCTGCATCACATCGTGTCCGACGGATGGTCGACCGACGTGCTGATGCGCGAGTTCGCCGCGCTCTATGAGGCGCGCATCGCCGGCCGTCCGTCGCCACTCGCCCCACTTCCCATCCAATATGCCGATTACGCCGCCTGGCAGCGCGACTGGCTGCGCGGCGAGCTGTTGGAGCGCCAGCTCTCCTATTGGCGGCGGACGTTGTCGGATGCGGCCTTGGTTCTGGAGCTGCCGACCGATCATCCGCGTCCGGCGGTTCAGGACACCGCCGGCGGCATGCATCGTTTCGAGATTCCGGCGACGGTCGCGGATCGGCTGAAGGGCCTGGCCCGGGAGCAGGGCGCGACGCTGTTCATAGTTCTGCTGGCGGCGTTTCAGCTTCTGCTGTCGCGTTACAGCGGGCAGAAGGACATTTGCGTCGGCGTGCCGGCGGCCAATCGGCGTCGGGTGGAGCTCGAGGGGCTGATCGGCTTTTTCGTCAACACGCTGGTCTTGCGCGCGGACCTCTCGGGCGAGCCGAGCTTTGTGGAGCTTCTGGGGCGAGTGCGAGAGGCGGCGCTGGGCGCGCAGGAGCATCAGGATCTTCCCTTCGAGCGTCTTGTGGAAGAGCTGCAGCCGACGCGCGACATGAGCCGCAGCCCGTTGTTTCAGGCGATGTTCGTCTTTCAGAACGCGCCGGCGCGGGTGTTTTCTCTGCCCGGTCTGCGGATCGAGACTCTGGCGGCGGACAGCGGAACGTCGAAGTTCGATCTCACCTTGGAGCTCGCCGAGGTCGAGGGCGGGTTGATCGCATCGATCGAATACGCCGCGGCGTTGTTCGAGCCGGCGACGATCGCGCGCATGGCGGATCATTATCGCAGGTTGCTGGAAGGGATCGTCGCCGATCCGCGGGCGCGCATCGGGGCGTTGCCGATGCTGAGCGAGCCCGAACGTCGGCGGCTGTTGATCGATTGGACCGATACGTCGGCGGATTTTCCGCGCGAATTGTGCATTCATGAGCTGTTCGAGGCGCAGGCGCAGCGCGCGCCCGACGCTGTGGCGGCGATCTTCCGCGATGACTGTCTCACCTATGGCGAATTGAACGCGCGGGCGAACCGGCTGGCGCGCCATCTCGTTGGGCTCGGCGTCGGGCCGGAGACGATCGTGGGTCTGTGTGTCGAGCGCTCGCTGGAGATGGTGGTCGGACTGCTCGGCGTTTTGAAAGCGGGCGGCGCCTATCTGCCGCTCGATCCGGACTATCCGTCCGAGCGTCTCGCCTACATGATCGCCGACGCCTCGCCGCGCTTGGTGCTGACGCAGGAGCGTCTGGCGGAGCGTCTTCCGGCGGGGACGCAGATTTTGCGGCTGGACGCGGATTGGGAGCTGATCGCGGACGAGGGCGCGGGAGCGCTCGGCCGCCGCGCGACGCCGCAGAATCTCGCCTATGTCATCTATACCTCGGGCTCGACAGGAAAGCCGAAGGGCGTCGCCATCGCTCACGTCAATACGGCCGCGATGCTGCATTGGGCGAAGGACATTTTCATTCGTCCCGGCGCGTCGACGATGCTGGCGTCGACATCCTTGTGCTTCGACCTGTCTGTCTTCGAGCTGTTTCTGCCATTGAGCTTCGGCGGCGCCGTGGTCGTTGTGAAAAACGCGCTCGAGATCGCGGGGGTGGCCGGAGCGTACGCGGCGCATCTGATCAATACAGTGCCGTCGGCCATGGCGGAGCTCTTGAGGATCGACGCGCTTCCGCCGTCCGTCCGGATCGTCAATCTGGCCGGAGAACCTTTTCCGCCGGCCATGGCTGAATCCTTGGGGAGCCGCGAGAGTCTCGACGGCGTGTTCAATCTCTACGGACCATCGGAATGCACGACCTATTCCAGCTACTTTCGCTTGCGTGAGGAGGATTGGCGCAATCCGCCGATCGGCCGTCCGATTTCGAATACGCAAATCTTCCTTTTGGACGACGAGATGGAGCCTGTTCCGGTGGGCGTCTCCGGGGAAGTGTATATTGGTGGGGCAGGGGTGGCGCGCGGCTATCTCGGTCGCTCCGACGTCACGGCCGAGCGCTTTGTTCCGGACCCGTTCGGCGCGCCCGGAGAGCGGATGTATCGCACCGGCGATCTCGCGCGTTGGCGAGCGGACGGCAATATCGAGTTCCTCGGGCGGATCGATCATCAGGTGAAGATCCGGGGCTTTCGAATCGAGCTCGGCGAGATCGAGACGGCGCTGCGTTCTTATGTGCGTGAGGCTGTCGTGCTCGCGCGTGCTGACGCCTCGGGCGATAGGCGATTGGTCGCCTATCTGACAGGGGAGGGGGAGCTGGACATCGGCGCGTTGAAGACAGCGCTGCGACGAGAGCTACCTGATTATATGATCCCTCGCCTATTCGTGCGTCTGGAGGCGCTGCCGCTGACGGCCAATGGCAAGCTCGACCGTAAGGCGCTGCCTGATCCTGATCCAGACGCGCAACCGCGCCAAGATTATGTCGCGCCGCGCACGCCGATGGAAGAGACTTTGTGCCGCATCTTCGCGGATGTTCTCGGCATCGAGCGCGTCGGCGTCGAGGACAATTTCTTCGAGCTCGGCGGTCATTCGCTGAAAGCGGTCCGTGTGATCGACCAGTTGCGCCGGCGCGGGGTGCGCGCCGACGCCCGCATGCTATTTGTCGCGCCGACCCCAGCGGCTCTGGCGCTTGCGTTAAACGACCGGCGCGAAGTGATCGTTCCGCCGAATCTCATCCAGAGCGCCGGCGGCGACATCACGCCGGAGATGGTGACGCTCGCAAGCCTCTCTCGAGCGGACATCGATCACATCGTTCGATCCGTTCCCGGCGGCGCCGCCAATATTCAGGACATTTATCCGTTGGCGCCGCTGCAAGAGGGCATATTGTTTCATCATCTGATGAGCGTCGACGGCGACCCTTATCTCATGCCGGTCCAGCTCGCCTTTCAGTCGCATGAGGCGACGAAACGCTTCATCGACGCGCTGCGAGCGATGATCGAGCGAAACGATGTGCTCCGCACGGCGGTCCTTTGGGAGGGGCTGCCGGAGCCGATGCAGGTCGTTTGGCGTCACGCGACGCTGAACGTCGACTATGTGAACGTCGAGTCTGCGGAGGAGATGCGCGCGCGTTTCGATCCTCGCCATACCCGTCTCGACGTCCGCACGGCGCCGCTGATGCGGGCGGTGGTCGGTCATGACGAAGAGAACAGCCGTTGGCTCCTCCTCCTCCTGACGCATCATCTAGCGTTGGACCACGCCACCCTCCAATTCCTCGTGGCGGAGGTGCAGGCGTATCTGTCGGGGCAGAGCCATTTTGCGTCGGAGCCGACTCCCTTCCGGAATTTCGTGGCGCAAGCGCGCTTGGGCGTAAGCGCCTCGCGGCATGAAGCGTTTTTTACGTCTCTGCTGGGAGATGTCAGCGAGCCGACGGCGCCCTTCGGGCTCGTGGACATCCAAGGCGATGGCGCTATCGCGGAGGCGAAGCTCGCCCTTTGCGCGAGCCTGGCGCAGTGTCTGAGGGATAGCGCCACGAGGCTCGGCGTCAGCGCGGCGAGCCTGTTCCATCTCGCTTTCGCTCAAATGCTCGGCAAGCTGACGGGGCGTCAGGATGTGGTCTTCGGCTCGGTACTGCTCGGTCGGATGAGCGGCGGCGGCGGCCGCGCTCTCGGGCTTTTCATCAACACTCTACCAATGCGGATAAAGCTCGGGGAAGGAAGCGTCGTCGACTGCGCGCGAAACGCGCATCTGTTGCTGGCGGATCTGCTCGAGCATGAACATGCGTCGCTCACTTTGGCGCAGCGATGCAGCAAGGTGACGGCGCCGACGCCATTGTTCTCCGCATTGCTGAATTATCGTCACAGCGATCCTGACGACGCGCGCTCATCTGCTATCGAGGGCGCTGAGCTGATCTTTGCGGACGAGCGCACGAATTACCCGCTCACGCTTTCTGTCGATGATTTCGGCGAGGCCTTTCTGCTCACGGTCCAAGCTGAGGAATCCATCGATCCAGCGAAAATTTGCGATTACATGCGAGTCGTTCTCGACGCTCTCTCGAGCGCTCTCGAAAAGGCGCGGGCCACGCCGATACGGGCGCTCGATATTCTGACCGCCGCGGAACGCGGCGAGCTGATATTCGATTGGAACGACACCTCGGCGGATTTTCCGCGCGACTTGTGCGTCCATGAGCTGTTCGAGGCGCAGGCGCGGCGCACGCCCGACGCTGTGGCGGCGATCTTCCGCGACGACGCTCTCACCTATGGCGAATTGAACGCGCGGGCGAACCGGCTGGCGCGCCACCTCGTCGGACTCGGCGTCGGGCCGGAAG